>NZ_JBHYKH010000064.1:13279-26552 GCF_042741275.1 Streptomyces sp. NPDC058964 | reverse complement strand
GCGTGGTGGTTTCCATCCGCGGGGGGGGGGCGCCCGGCGGGGCGGGGGGGCGCCGGGCGCCGTTCCCCCCCGTCACCGCCGGGGTCCCGCCCGCCGCGGGCCGCTGGGGCGGGGGGCCGGCGGGCGGCGGGGTCGGCTTGCGGCGCGGAAAGACCTCTCCCGGGGTCGGGATGGGGCGTGACTGTTGCGGGGCGGCGGGCCCCGGCCCCGGGCGCTCGGGGGGCTCGGCGGGCTTCTCGGCGGGCCGCTTGCCCCGGTCCTCTCCCGCACCCCCGGGAAGGGCGGTCAGCCGCGCGTGCGCCCGCTCGGGCACGCGGCAGGCGGGCACGGCGGGGAGCTCGGCACCCGGCCGCCGCGCGCCACCCGCGAGCCCCTCGCAGCGCTTCAGGAGGGCCGCGGCGGCGGGGCCCCCGCGCAGCGCCCGCAGGGCGGCGAGGTCGGATCCCACGGGGCGGTAGCCGGCCTCCAGCGCCTCCTTCAGCAGCGCGAGGTACCCGGCGGCGGTCCCGGGCAGAGCGGCGCGGTACCGGGCGAGGTCGGCGACCAGGAAGGCGCGCAGCCGGGCGCCCTCGCGCATCGCCTCGTCGAGCGACTCGGCGAGGCTGAGACAGTCCTGGACGTCCTCTGCCGAGGCGGGAGCGGGGTGTAGGGCGAGAGCGAGGGCCCGGCGGAGCACACGCAGCTCCGTCGCGCCGAACGCCATGCCGCCGCGGGATCCGTAGGGCGTGGGCATGCACCGAAGATACGCGCTAATCAGACAAACTCGACATAAGTGACGATTGTGGCGCGTAAGTGCCACCCGCCTGGTCGGTCCCGGCCCGCCCCCGTCTCACATACGCGACACGTTCCGCTCGTACACCAGCCGCAGCCCGATCAGCGTCAGCCACGGCTCGTGCTCGTCGATGACCGACGACTCGCCGAGAACCATCGGCGCCAGACCACCCGTGGCGATCACGGTCACGTCGTCGGGGTCGTCGGCCAGCTCGCGGGCCATCCGGCTCACGACTCCGTCGACCTGGCCCGCGAAACCGAACACGATGCCGGCCTGCATGGCCTCCACGGTGTTCTTGCCGATCACGCTGCGCGGCCGCGCCACCTCGATCTTCCGCAGCTGCGCGCCGCGGACGCCGAGCGCCTCGACGGAGATCTCGATGCCGGGCGCGATGACACCGCCGATGTACTCCCCGCGCGCGGAGACCGCGTCGAACGTCGTCGCCGTACCGAAGTCCACGACGATCGCGGGGCCCCCGTACAGCTCGACGGCCGCCACCGCGTTGATGATGCGGTCGGCGCCGACCTCCTTGGGGTTGTCGGTGAGGATCGGCACGCCGGTCTTCACCCCGGGCTCCACCAGCACCGCGGGCACGTCGCCGTAGTAGCGCCGCGTCACCTCGCGCAGCTCGTGCAGCACCGACGGCACGGTCGCGCAGATCGCGATGCCGTCGATGCCGTCGCCGAGCTCGTCGCCGAGGAGCGGGTGCATGCCCATCAGGCCCTGCAGCAGCACCGCCATCTCGTCCGCCGTGCGGCGCGGGTCCGTGGAGATGCGCCAGTGCTCGACGATGTCCTCGCCGTCGAACAGGCCCAGAACGGTCTGCGTATTGCCCACGTCGATCGTGAGGAGCATGGCCCTTACTCCGCCTCGCGCAGGTCCAGGCCGATGTCCAGGATCGGCGAGGAGTGGGTCAGGGCCCCGACGGCCAGGTAGTCCACGCCGGTGTCCGCATAGGCCTTGGCGTTCTCCAGCGTGAGCCGGCCGGAGGCCTCGAGCATCGCGCGGCCGTCGACGATCGCCACCGCCTCCTCGCACTCCAGGGGCGTGAAGTTGTCGAGCAGGATCAGGTCGGCGCCCGCGTCCACGACCTCGCGCAACTGGTGCAGGGTGTCGACCTCCACCTCGATCGGCACGTCCGGGAAGGCCGCCCGCACGGCCTCGAAGGCCTGGGCGACGCCGCCGGCGGCGACGACGTGGTTGTCCTTGACGAGGGCCGCGTCCGACAGCGACATGCGGTGGTTGACGCCCCCGCCGCAGCGCACCGCGAACTTCTCCAGCGACCTGAGGCCCGGGGTCGTCTTGCGGGTGTCGCGAACCCGGGCCTTCGTGCCCTCCAGCACGTCCGCCCACGCGCGCGTGGCCGTCGCGATGCCCGACAGGCGGCACAGGAGGTTGAGCGCGCTGCGCTCGCCGGTCAGCAGGTCACGCGTGCGCGTGGTGACCGACAGGAGCTTCTGCCCCGCCTCCACCCGGTCGCCGTCCTCCACGTGTCGCTCGACCTCGAACTCGTCCGTGCAGACCACGGAGAGCACGGCCTCGGCGACCCGCAGGCCGGCCACCACGCCCGCCTCGCGCGCGGTGAAGTCGGCGGTGGCCACGGCGTCCTCGGGGATGGTCGAGACGGTCGTCACGTCCACGCCGTGGGCGAGGTCCTCCTGGATGGCGACGTTGGCGATGTCCTCGACCTCGACGGGGTCGAGTCCGGCGTCGGCCAGGAGCTCGGCGAGCGCGGGGTCGAGCCCGCACTCCAGGTACGCGTCGTCTCCTTCGGCACCCTCGGCGCCGCAGGCACAGCCGTCGCCGCAGCCGCCGTTCGGGACGAGGGGGAGGTCGTCGGTGCTCACTTCTGTCACTGCTCCTGGGGACGGTGCTGCTGCCGGGTAGGGGGGAAGTCTGCGGTGTCGGTGGTACGGACGGCCAGCGACCGGTCCGGGTTCAGCCGTACGACGATGTGGCGCCGCCAGCCGGCGTCGTCGCGGTCGGCCCGGTCCTCGCGCCAGTGGCAGCCGCGGGTCTCCTCGCGCAGCCGCGCGGCGGCGACCAGGACACGGGCCACGCACAGGAGGTTGGTGGCCTCCCAGGTGTCGACGCCCGGCTCGGCGGTCTTGCCGTTCTCGTCGAGGGCGTCGCGCGCCTCGGTGTGCAGCCGCTGGAGCTGTCCGGCGGCCTTGGCGAGGGACTCGTCCGAGCGCAGGACTCCGGCGCCCTCGGCCATGATCCGCTGGATCGCGAACCGGGCCTCGGGGGCGAGGAGCGGATGGGCGGGCGTCTCCGGGTGCTCCACCGGTTCGGGCACCCGCGCGCGCAGGCCGTTCGCGGCGTGGCCGGCGGCGATGTCCGCGGCGATGCGTTCGGCGTAGACCAGGCCCTCCAGAAGGGAGTTGGAGGCGAGCCGGTTCGCGCCGTGGACGCCGGTGCAGGCGACCTCGCCGCACGCGTACAGGCCCGGGACGGTCGTACGGCCCCGGGCGTCGGTGCGCACGCCGCCGGAGGCGTAGTGGGCGGCCGGGGCGATCGGGATGGGTTCGGTGACCGGGTCGATGCCGTTGGCGCGGCAGGCGGCGAGGATCGTCGGGAAGCGGTGCTCCCACATGTCGGCGCCGAAGTGCCGGGCGTCGAGGAACATGTGCTCGGCGTCCTGCTGCTGCATGCGCCGCATGATGCCCTTGGCGACGATGTCCCGGGGCGCGAGCTCGGCCAGCTCGTGCTGCCCGACCATGAAGCGCACGCCGTCGGCGTCGACCAGGTGGGCGCCCTCGCCGCGCACGGCCTCGGAGACCAGCGGCTGCTGCCCCTCCGCGTCGGCGCCGAGGAACAGCACGGTCGGGTGGAACTGCACGAACTCCAGGTCGGAGACCTCCGCGCCGGCACGCAGCGCGAGGGCGACGCCGTCGCCCGTCGACACGGACGGGTTCGTGGTCGCCGAGAAGACCTGGCCCATCCCGCCGGTCGCGAGGACCACGGCGGGCGCGTGCACGGCGCCCACACCGTCGTGCTGGCCCTCGCCCATCACGTGCAGGCTCACCCCGGCGGTACGGCCGTCGGCGTCCGTCAGCAGGTCCAGGACCAGCGCGTTCTCGATGGTGCGGAGCCCACGCGCGCGTACGGCCTCGACGAGCGCGCGGGAGATCTCCGCGCCGGTGGCGTCGCCTCCGGCGTGCGCGATGCGCCGACGGTGGTGGCCGCCCTCGCGGGTGAGCTCCAGTCCTCCTTCGGAGGACTCGTCGAAGTGCGCGCCGGTGTCGATGAGCCGGCGCACCGCGTCGGGGCCCTCGGTGACGAGGATCCGTACGGCCTCCTCGTCACACAGGCCCGCGCCCGCGACCAGGGTGTCGTCCAGGTGCTGTTCCGGGGTGTCGCCCTCCCCCAGGGCCGCGGCGATGCCGCCCTGGGCCCAGCGGGTGGAGCCGTCGTCGAGGCGGGCCTTGGTGACGACGACGGTCTTCAGGCCCGCCGCCTCGCAGCGCAGGGCCGCGGTGAGGCCGGCGACCCCGGAGCCGACGACGATCACGTCCGCGGAGATGGACCACCCGGGGGCGGGCGCGTGCAGTCGTATGCCTGTGCTGGTCACGAGGCGGCTCCGAAGGTTCCGAAGGTGAGGGGCAGGTTGTCGATCAGCCGGGTGGCGCCGACCCTGGCGGCGACGGCGAGGACGGCCTCGCCGGTGAAGTCGTCGCCGATCTCGGTGAAGTCGGACGGGTCGATAAGGGCGAGGTAGTCCAGTTCGAGCGGCGGGTCGAGGCGGGCGGCCTCGTCCAGGACCAGGCGGGCCGCGGCGCGGACGGCCGCGGCGGCCCCCGGCACGGCCTTGGCGACGGCGTGCGCGTCGGCGGCCGCGCGGGACTCCCCTATGGCGCTGAGCGCCTCGGCACGCGCGCGCGTGGAGGGCACTTCGCGGGCCCGCGCGCGCAGTGCCTCCTGCGCGGCGTGCCGGTCGCGGCCCGCGAACAGGGCCTGGGACAGGGAGAGGGCCGTGTGCCGTTCCTGGGGCGAGAGGTAGCGGTTGCGGCTGGACAGGGCCAGGCCGTCGTCCTCGCGGACAGTCGGTACGCCGACGATCTCGACGCCGAAGTTCAGGTCGCGGACCATGCGCCGGATCAGGGCCAGCTGCTGGGCGTCCTTCTGACCGTAGAGGGCCACGTCGGGGCGGGTGAGGTGGAGCAGCTTGGCGACCACGGTGAGCACGCCGTCGAAGTGCCCGGGCCGTGAGGAGCCCTCCAGCCGCTCGCCCATGGGGCCGGCGGAGACGCGCACCTGCGGTTCGCCGCCCGGGTAGACCTCGTCCACGGAGGGGGCGAACACGGCGTCCGCGCCCGCCTGTTCCGCGATCTTCAGGTCGGCCTCGAGGGTGCGCGGGTAGCGGTCGAGGTCCTCCCCGGCGCCGAACTGGAGCGGGTTGACGAAGACGGTGACGACGACCTCGCCGTCGGGCCCGGCGATCCCGCGCGCGGTGCGGATCAGCGTGGCGTGACCCTCGTGCAGGGCGCCCATGGTCATCACGACGGCACGGCGACCGGTGCGCGCCCGCGCGTGCAGCTCGGCGGCGGTGCTGAGCAGGGCGGTGGTCATCGGAGGTCTCCGTTCCCGGGCACGCGCGTCGTCGGGCGGCCCTGCTTCGCGGTCTTCGGCCCGGTGCCGGTCATCGGGCGTCCCCTTCGCCCTCGCTCCGGCCGGCGAGCACTCCGAGGAGGTCCTCCGCGAGTTCCGGCTTCAGCAGTCCGTGCGCGAGCGCCCGGTCGGCGGTCGCGCGGGCCATGGCCAGGTATCCGGCGACGGTCTGCGGGGAGTGCCGGCGCAGCTCGGCGACATGCGCGGCGACCGTTCCCGCGTCCCCGCGCGCGACGGGTCCGGTCAGCGCCGCGTCGCCGGAGCGCAGGGCGTTGTCCAGGGCGGCGCCGAGCAGCGGTCCGAGCATCCGGTCGGGTGCCTCCACGCCGGCCGTGCGCAGCAGCTCCATGGACTGGGCGACCAGGGTCACCAGGTGGTTGGAGCCGAGGGCGAGGGCCGCGTGGTACAGCGGGCGGTTCTCCTCGCCGATCCACTCGGGCTCGCCGCCCATCTCGATGACCAGGGCCTCCGCGGCCAGCCGCAGCTCGTCGGGGGCGGTGACGCCGAAGGAGCATCCGGCGAGCCGCTGGACGTCCACCGGGGTGCCGGTGAAGGTCATCGCGGGGTGCAGGGCCAGCGGCAGCGCGCCCGCGCGCAGTGCGGGGTCCAGGACCTTCGCGCCGTACCGCCCGGAGGTGTGCACGAGGAGCTGGCCGGGCCGTACCGCGCCGGTCTCGGCGAGGCCCGCCACCAGGCCGGGCAGGGTGTCGTCGGGGACCGTGAGCAGCACCAGATCGGCGCGCTGGAGGACCTCGGCGGGCGGGACGAGCGGGACGTCGGGCAGCATCAGCGCGGCACGTCGTCTGGAGAGGTCCGAGACCCCGGAGACGGCCACCGGGCGGTGCCCCGCGAGTTGCAGGGACGCGGCCAGCGCGGGGCCCACCCGGCCGGCGCCGACGACGCCGACGGTGAGCCGCGCGGGGCGGTCCTTGGGGTCTGGCTGTTGGTCTGTACTCACGCGAAGGTGACCTTCCCGTTCCAGTCCGCTCCGGGTACCGGACGATTTCTCGTCATGTTAACGCTATCGGCTGGAGGGCCGGTCGCGTTGTCCACAGGCTGTGGGTTTCCCCACGCTCTTGCGGCAGGCGCGCAGGGGGCTTCGCCGTGGGGAAAACCGGCTGCCCGGGGAGCCGGGGCGCGGCATGATCCACGGCATGAGCGATACGCCGGAACAGAGCGAAGAGCCGAGCGGGGAACTGTCGGCGCAGGAGCGGTTGCGGGAGCGGCGGACGACGGCCTTCGCCCAGGCGCGGCGGGTGCTGTCGCGCGGGGGCTTCCGCGGCACGATCCGCGAACGGCTCGCGCTGCTGCAGGAAGCGGCGCCCGAGGTGTACGACCTGGACGAGCCGGCTGACATCTACGGGAACCGGGTCGTGGCGGCCCTGGAGGAGCGGGTCGCCGCGCTGCTGGGCATGGAGGCGGGCGCCTTCTTCCCGACCGGCACCATGGCCCAGCAGGTGGCCCTGCGCTGCTGGGCGGGCCGCACCGGCAGCCCCACGGTCGCCCTGCACGCGCTGGCCCACCCCGAGGTGCACGAGCGCGACGCCCTCAGCCAGGTCAGCGGCCTGCGCCCGGTCCGGGTCACCGGTGAACCCCGGCTGCCCACGGCCGACGAGATACGCGGCTTCGAGGAGCCCTTCGGGACTCTGATGCTGGAGCTGCCCCTCAGGGACGCCGGATTCGTGCTGCCGTCCTGGCGGGAGCTCACCGAGGTCGTGGAGGCCGCCCGGGAACGCGACGCGGTGGTCCACTTCGACGGGGCGCGCTTGTGGGAGACCACCGTCCACTTCGGCCGCCCGCTGGAGGAGATCGCGGGTCTGGCCGACAGCGTGTACGTCTCGCTCTACAAGTCTCTGGGCGGCTTCGGCGGTGCCGTGCTCGCGGGACCGAGGACGCTCGTGGAGGAGGCGAAGACCTGGCGGCACCGGTACGGCGGCATGGTCTTCCAGCAGTTCCCCACCGCGCTGTCGGCGCTCGTCGGGCTGGAGCGGGAGCTTCCCCGGCTGCCGGAGTACGTGCGGCACGCGCGCGTGGTGGCCGCCGCGCTGCGGGACGGGTTCGCCGCGGCAGGGGTGCCGTGGGCCCGCGTCCACCCCGCGGAGCCGCACACCCACGAGTTCCAGGTCTGGCTGCCGTTCGACGCCGATGTGCTCGCGGAGACGGCCGTGCGCCAGGCCGAGGAGACGGGGACGTTCCTGTTCGCCGTCCCCTGGAACAGCGGGGGCCCGGGTCTGGCCTGCACCGAGGTCTCCGTCCGCTCCGCCGGACTGGAGTGGACGGCCGACGACGTGCGGGCGGCGGTGGCGGACTTCGTGGCCCGGCTGCCGGAAGGAGCCTCCTAGGTCCTGTCGTCGAATCCCCTGTGGGCAGCCCGCCGGGAGGACCCGGAACCGCCTCGGATCACACCATCGCGCGCGAGCCGCCGCTCGCCGGTGCCGGGCGCGGGCGGCGGCTCGCCGTGCCGGTGGCGCGGTGGTGTCAAGGAGGTACTGCCGGGTGACGCTCATGGGGTGATCGCCTTCCAGGCACGGGACGAACGGGCTCCGCGGCTGCCCCCGGGCGTTCCGGGCTGCGCCCGTCCCGCCGGGAAGTCCCGCCGATTGACGGCCCCCGTCAATCGGGGACGGCCCTGTCAGTGGCGGCGTGCACCATGGAGGCATGAGCGTGCGCATCGACATCGCGGGGCTGCGGCCGGAGAGGGTGGCCGTCGTGCCCTCGCCCCTGGCCGAGCTCGGCATGGCGCTGCACGCGCTGTCCGAGCCGGGCCACCATCCGGGACTGCAGGCCTGGGTCACCGGCGTGGCCGCCCGGCTCGACTCGCATCTGGCCGACCGGATGTGCGAGGCCGACTTCCTGTGGCGGACGACGTTCTCGGACCTGTTCCTGCCGTTCGCGGGCCTTCCGGGCGGCGGCACGCTCCCGGGCGCCACGCTCGCCGAGGACCTCGATCTGCTGGACAAGCTGACGGACGAGCAGTTCGTGGACACGGCGCTGGAGTTCACCTGCGCGCTCCCCTACGGCCTGCCGGGACCCGGCCCGCTCGCCGATCCCGAGTTGCGCCGTCGGGCCGTGGAACTGGCCGCCGCCCGGGGGCCGCAGCAGATGCGCTTCGCCGAGCGGCTGCTGGCCGACCCGCCCCGGATCCGGGGCTGGCTCCGGCAGTTCCTGCAGGACTGCGACGAGGCGTTCTTCGCGGACACCTGGTCCCGGCTGCGCCACCAGCTCACGGCGGACACCCGCCACAAGACGGAGCTGCTGCGCCGCAAGGGCCTGGCCGAGGCGCTGGTGTCCGTGTCCCCGGCCGTGACCCTGGACGAGGCGGCCGGCCGGATCACGGTCGACAAGCTGGGCGACGGTACGGCCACGGCGGACGGCGGCCTGCTGCTCGTGCCGACGAGCCTGGGCTGGCCCCATCTGATGGTGCTGCACCGGTACGGCTGGCAGCCGGTCCTGCACTACCCGGTCGGCTCCCCCGAGCTCGCCGCCCCGCCCTCCGTCGAACAGCTCACCCTGCGGATGACCGCCCTGTCCCACCCCGTCCGCATGCGCATCTGCCGCAACCTCGCCCGCAGCGCGTACACCACCAGCGAACTGGCCCAGGTCCACGGCATGACCGCTCCCGAGATATCCCGGCACCTGGGTGTCCTCAAGAAGGCGGGCCTGGTCACGACCCGCCGCCGGGGGCGGTACGTCCTGCACCAGCTGGACGTGTCGGTGGTGGCGCGGCTCGGCAGCGACTTCCTGGAGGGAATCCTCAGGTAGCCGGGCTGCCGGTCAGTCGAAGCGGATGTGCCGCACACCGACCCGGACCTGCCTGAGCCGCGTCCGCAGGGCGCCCTCGTTGTTGGGCCGCAGCGTGAGCCCGGCCAGGACGGCGATCCGGTCCGCCGTCTTCGGCACGGTCGAGTGGTCCGTCCACAGGTGCTCGGCGAACTCGGGCTCGCTCAGCCGCTCCAGGCAGTGGTCGAGCTGCCGCAAGGCCCAGCTCTCCCTGCGCAGGCCGGCGTTCTTCCCGGCGACGTACTGGAGTAGGTGCCCGAAGCCGCGCTCCCGAAGCCGCCCGACCACCGTCCCGCGCTCGGCCAGGAGCGTGAAGTGCCTTACGTCGTGACCGAGTTCGCCGAGCCGGCCGACCGTCTCCGCGAAGTACTCGCGATCGGTGACCGTCATGGGGACGATCACCGTGCCGTCGTGCTTGGCGAGGGCGAGGTCGAGGACCTCGACGACGCCCTGCCGCCAGGACACCAGGTCCTGGAAGTCGCCCCGCAGTTCGGGCGGCAGCATGCGGCGCAGGCCGAACCCGGCGTGTTCCGGATCGCAGATGACACTGCCCGGAAGCCGACGCTGGATCTCGTGTGCGGTCTGTGTCTTGCCGCCCCCGAAGGGGCCGTTGATCCACAGGAGCATGCGCAGACCCTAGTGCGCGCCGCTCGCGCGGAGGCCGGGTTCCGGGATTCGGGGTTCCGGAACCCGGGGAAGTCAGGGTCGAACGGACTCAGCCTTGGCCGCCGGCCCGCACCAGTCCCGTCTCGTACGCCAGGACCACCACCTGTACCCGGTCCCGCAGCCCGAGCTTGGTCAGAATGCGGCCGACGTGGGTCTTCACCGTCGCCTCGGAGAGCACCAGCCGGGCCGCGATCTCGCCGTTCGACAGGCCCTGGGCGACCAGCACCATGACCTCGCGCTCACGGTCGGTGAGCCGGTCCAGCTCCTTGTGCGGGGGCTCGCCGCCGGTGGCGGGCAGCATCGGCGCGAAACGGTCGAGGAGACGGCGGGTGGTGGAGGGTGCCACGACGGCGTCGCCGCTGTGCACGGAGCGGATGGCGGTCAGCAGGTCGCCGGGCGGCACGTCCTTGAGCATGAAGCCGGAGGCGCCCGCCTTCAGCCCGGAGAAGGCGTACTCGTCGAGGTCGAAGGTGGTCAGGATCAGCACCTTCGGCGGGTCGGGCTCCGCGCAGACGCGGCGCGTGGTCTCCACGCCGTCCAGCTTCGGCATGCGCACGTCCATCAGGATCACGTCGACCTCGGCCGAGCGCAGCACCTGGAGGGCCTCGACGCCGTCGCCCGCCTCCGCGACGACCTCCATGTCCGGCTGGGCGGCGAGCACCATCCGGAACCCGGTGCGCAGCAGCACCTGGTCGTCGACGAGCATCACGCGGATCGTCATCGGGCCTCTTTCGTTTCGTCTGTTCCGTCTGTTTCGTCTGTTCGGGGGTGTGTCGCTCGGGGAGCGACTGGGGCGTGACAGGTGTCAACAGGGGGCGCACGTCGGTGTCAGTGCGCTGGTTTGAGCGGGAGCAGCACACTGATGCGGAAGCCTCCCCCAGGACGCGGGCCCGCGTCGAGGGTGCCGCCGACCATGCCGACCCGCTCGCGCATGCCGATCAGGCCGTGTCCCTGCCCGTCGGCGCCGCCCTCCTCGTACAGCTCGTGCGGGGCGCCCTTGCCGTCGTCCTCGACGAGCAGACCCAGCCCGTCGTCGAAGTAGACCAGGCGCACACTGGCGCCCGCGTTCGGCCCGCCGTGCTTGCGGGTGTTGGTCAGCGCCTCCTGCACGATGCGGTACGCGGTCAGCTCGACGCCGCTGGGCAGCGGGCGCGGGGTGCCCTCGACCTTGAAGTCGACGGGCAGGCCGGAGCTGCGGCACTGCTCGACCAGGTCGTCGATCTGCTCGACGTCGGGCTGCGGGACGTACTCGCCGACCTCCTGGTGCTCCCCGGTGCGCAGGACGCCCAGCAGGCGGCGCATCTCGGCGAGGGCCTGACGGCCGGTGGAGGAGATCGTCTCCAGGGCCTTCTTCGCCTGGTCGGGCGCGGCGTCGAGGACGTAGGCGGCGCCGTCGGCCTGCACCACCATCACCGACACGTTGTGCGCGACCACGTCGTGCAGCTCCCGCGCGATCCGGGCGCGCTCGGCGGCGACCGCGACCTTCGCCTGCGCCTCGCGCTCCTTTTCCAGCCGGGCGGCGCGCTCCTCCAGCTGCTCGAAGTAGGCGCGACGGGTGCGCATGGAGTCGCCCAGCACCCAGGCGAGGGCGAACGGCACGGTCTGGAACACAGCTATCGCGAGGTGGCCCAGCATGCTGGAGTGCTGGGCCGGCCAGCGGATCTGTGCCAGGGCCGCCGCCCCCAGGCTCACCGCGAGCGCCAGCCGCGACGCCCAGCGGGCGCCGACCGCGGCGACCGTGTACGTGATCACCAGCATGGCGAAGTCGGCGACGGTCGTCTCGATGTCCAGGACCAGCTGGGCCAGCCCGGTCGCGAGCGCCAGCAGCAGCATCTGCTCCGGGAAACGACGGCGCAGCGCGACGACGACACACAGGACGGCGGACACCGCCAGCCCCGGGCCGACCGACATGTGGTGGCCGGGCGCCCTGCTGAGACTCACCACGCTCACGCCGGAGAGCCCGAAGAGGACGACGGCCCAGAAGGTGTCGACCCATGTCGGGTGCCTGCGGAGAAAGTCATAGAGGCGCTGCACGTAACCCAGAGTAGGGAAGTGCGATGTGTGCAGGGGTCAACCGGAGGGCCGATCCGTGCCCGACGCGCGTACTCCGCAAGGTGGAGGACGTGATCATCTGTGCGCCTAGTCTGTTCCGGTGACGGAAGAGACGACGGGCGGGGCGACGGGCGGTACGGCGGACGCCTGGCGTGGCTGGCGTGCGGCGACGCAGGCGGCTCTGTACGGGCCGGGCGGCTTCTACCTGCGCCCGGAGGGCCCGGCCGGGCACTTCCGGACATCCGTGCACGCGTCGCGACTGTTCGCCGGGGCCGTGGCGCGGCTGCTGTGCCGGGTCGACGAGGCGCTGGGGCGGCCCGCAACGCTGGACTTCGTCGACATGGCCGCCGGGCGGGGCGAGCTGGTGACCGGCGTACTCACCGCGCTGCCCGCCGAGGTGGCCGCCCGCACGCACGGGTACGCCGTCGAACTCGCCGGCCGCCCCGAGGGCCTCGACGGCCGGATCACGTGGCTGAGCGAGCCGCCCGAGGGGATCACGGGACTGCTCTTCGCCAACGAGTGGCTGGACAACGTGCCGGTGGAGGTCGCGGAGGTGGACTCCACCGGCGTCCCACGGCTGGTCCTCGTACGGGAGGACGGGACCGAGCGGCTCGGGGAGCCCGTGTCGGGGCCCGAGGCGGATTGGCTCGCGCGCTGGTGGCCGCTGGCGGCCGAGGAGGGGCGGCGCGCGGAGATCGGGCTGCCCCGGGACGCGGCCTGGGCCTCGGCCGTCTCGCGGGTGGCGCGAGGGCTCGCGGTGGCCGTCGACTACGCCCACGTCACGGACGCGCGCCCCCCGTTCGGGACGCTCACCGGCTTCCGGGAAGGGCGCGAGACGGCGCCCGTGCCGGACGGCTCGTGCGATCTGACGGCGCACGTGGCGCTGGACGCCTGCGCGACGCTCGGCACGGCACACACGTTCCCCGGCGCACTACTGCTCACACAACGAGTGGCGCTGCGCGCCCTGGGCATCGCGGGCGCACGCCCCCCGCTCGCACTCGCCTCCACGGATCCCTCGGCATACGTGCGCGCTCTCGCGAGCGCCGGCGAGGCCGCCGAACTCACGGCGCCGGGCGGGCTGGGCGACTTCGGATGGCTGCTCCAGCCGGTTGGAATTCCGGACCGGGCGCGCCCCGCGCGCCCCCCCCCCCCGCTCTCAGGCGCCCGCCCCGCCGCCCCGCGCCCCCCCCCCCGCTTCCGCACCGCGTGCTCGGGGTTCGGGTGTCTGGGGCCCGACGGGCGTGCCGTCGGGCTGCCGGGTCACGTCGGACATGTGCCTCAACTCTCCTTCGGGCGGCTCTTGCCGAGCGACCAGGAGTGGTGCGCGCGAGTGGCGGGCGCCGCTCCGTGGCCGTCCGTGCCGGCCCGGTGCCGGCCTCCGTCGTGGTGCTG
>NZ_JBHYKH010000064.1:9920-13269 GCF_042741275.1 Streptomyces sp. NPDC058964 | reverse complement strand
TCTCTGTCTTTTTGGTGTTGGCCCCCCCCCACTACTACCCGCGACCCCAGGATCGCCACCATGTCGGCGACCAGCGTGCCCGGCAGCAGCTCGGTCAGGGCCTGGATGTTGTTGTACGAGGCCGAGCGCAGCTTCAGCCGGTACGGAGTCTTCTCGCCCTTGCTGACCAGGTAGTAGCCGTTGATGCCGAGCGGGTTCTCGGTCCAGGCGTAGGTGTGGCCCTCGGGCGCCTTGAGGACCTTCGGGAGCCGCTGGTTGATCGGCCCCGGCGGCAGTTCGGCGAGCCGGTCGAGGCAGGCGTCGGCCAGGTCCAGGGCGTTGTGGGTCTGCTCCAGGAGGCACTCGAAGCGGGCGAGGCAGTCGCCCTCGGTCCGGGTCACCACCTTCAGGACGTCCTGCAGCTCCCCGTAGGCGAGGTACGGCTCGTCGCGCCGCAGGTCGAAGTCGACGCCCGAGGCGCGCGCGATGGGCCCGCTCACGCCGTACGCGTGGACGGTCGCCGGCGTGAGCGCCCCGACGTCCCGGGTACGCCCGCGGAAGATCTCGTTGCCGAGCACCAGGTCGTCGAAGACGTCCATGCGCGAGCGCACGGCGGCGACGGCCGCACGCGCGCGTGCGGCCCATCCGGCCGGCAGGTCCTCCTTCAGGCCGCCGACGCGGTTGAACATGTAGTGCATGCGCCCGCCGGAGACCTCCTCCATGACGTTCTGGAGGACCTCACGCTCCCGGAACGCGTAGAAGACCGGGGTGATGCCGCCCAGCTCCAGGGGGTACGACCCCAGGAACATCAGGTGGTTCAGCACCCGGTTCAGCTCGGCGAGCAGCGTGCGCGTCCACACCGCGCGCCCGGGCACCTCCATGCCGAGCATCCGCTCCACGGCGAGCACCACGCCCAGCTCGTTCGAGAACGCCGACAGCCAGTCGTGGCGGTTGGCGAGCATGATGATCTGCCGGTAGTCGCGGGCCTCGAAGAGCTTCTCCGCGCCCCGGTGCATATAGCCGATCACCGGCTCCGCGTGGAGGATGCGCTCGCCGTCCAGCACGAGCCGCAGCCGCAGCACACCGTGCGTCGAGGGGTGCTGCGGGCCGATGTTCAGCACCATGTCGGTGCTCTCCGCCGCGCCGCCGATCCCGACCGTGGTCTCCGTCGTAGGAGTCATGGACACAGTCTCCCCTACGTAGGCTGGCCGCATGGAGACGGGGAGCCCGCAAGGTGCGCAGACCACGGGGACCGAGCCGGACTGGACCGGGCTGCCGCCCGGCCTGCTGCGCATGAGACGGCTGTTGCTGGTGGTGTGGCTGGGGCCGGTGACCCTGGCCGTCGGGCTGCTGCTGGGCGCGTTCGCCGGGCCGGCCTGGTCCGGCCTCGCGCTGCTGCCGCTGGCCCTGATGGCGTGGGGCTGGGTGCTCCTCGGCCGCAACTGGCGCTCCTGGCGGTACGCCGAGCGGGCCGACGACCTGCTGATCAGCCGTGGTGTCCTGTGGCACGAGGAGACCGTCGTGCCGTACGGGCGGATGCAGCTCGTGGAGGTCAGGTCCGGTCCGGTCGAGCGGCACTTCGGGCTGGCCGGCGTGCAGCTGCACACCGCTGCCGCGGCCACCGACGCGACCATCCCCGGCCTCGATCCGGCCGAGGCGGAGCGGCTGCGCGACCGGCTCACCGAGCTGGGCGAGGCCCGATCGGCGGGCCTGTGACGGCCCCGGGCATCGAGGACGGCGTGCGGGGGCCCGCCGTGACCGAACGGCGGCTGCACCCCATAACGCCGTTCCGGCGCGCCTGGGCTCCCGTCGCGGTCATCGCCGGCTGGGCGGCGCACGACCCGGACCAGGCGCAGGCGCAGCTGACCAGGCTGACCACGACCATGCTCCTGGCCGGGCTCGCCGTCCTGGTCCCGGCCGCCTCGCTCTACGGGTTCCTGTCCTGGTGGTTCACGTACTTCGCAGTGACCGACAGCGAACTGCGCATCCGTACGGGTCTGTTGTTCCGGCGCACCGCGCACATCCGGCTGGAGCGCATCCAGGCCGTCGACGTGACCCGGCCGCTGCTCGCGCGCGTGGCGGGTGTCGCGAAGCTCAGGATCGACGTGGTCGGGGCGGACAAGAAGGACGAACTGGCCTTTCTGGGCGAGGACGAGGCCCGCGCGCTGCGCGCGGAACTGCTCGCGCGTGCGGCCGGTTTCGCGCCCGAGACGGCCCGCGAGGTCGGTGAGGCACCGGCGCGCGAGCTGATGCGCCTGCCCGGGCGCGAGCTCGCGGTCTCGCTGGTGCTGACGGGCGCCACCTGGGGCTCCCTGCTCGCCGCGCTCGTCGTACCGCCGGTGCTGTGGCTGGCCACCCACCGCGTGGTGACGGTCCTCGCCACCGGAGTGCCGCTGCTCGGCGCGGCGGGCGCGCGCAGCGCGGGACGGTTCGTCGCCGAGTTCGACTGGACGGTGGGCGAGTCACCGGACGGGCTGCGCATCGACCACGGCCTGCTGGACCGCACGCACGAGACGGTGCCGCCGGGCCGGGTGCAGACCGTGCGGATCGTGGAGCCGCTGCTGTGGCGGCGGCGGGGCTGGGTGCGGGTGGAACTGGACGTGGCCGGGTCCTCGAACTCGGTCCTGGTGCCGGTGGCACCCCGCGCGGTGGCCGAGTCGGTCGTCGCGCGTGTGCTGCCCGGGGTGACCCTGCCGCCGCCCGGGTCTCCGGCGCGGCCGCCGCGGCGGGCCCGGTGGTGCCTGCCGCTGTGGTGGCGCGGGCACGGCATCACGGTCCTGGACACCGTTTTCGCGGCGCGGCACGGCCTGTTCCGCCGGAGGCTCGCCCTGGTCCCGCACGCCAAGGTCCAGAGCGTACGGCTCACCCAGGGCCCCTGGGAGCGTCTGTGGCGGCTCGCGGACGTCCATGTGGACACGGGGGCCGGTAAGACCGTGACGGCCCGGCTGCGGGACGCTCGGGAAGCGGCGGAGCTGCTTCGGGGGCAGGCGGAACGGTCACGTACGGGGCGCAGGGACGCCCCGCCGGACAGGTGGATGGCCTGAGGGGCCCGTGGCGCTCCGGTTCACGAAGCGGCGCTGCGCAGCCCCTGGATGTCGATCTGCTCCGTCTCGTCGTGGGCCGTCAGGTCGATGACCTGGCCGACACCGACACCGCGCGACTCCTCGTCGGCGGGCTTGTACGCCGCCTCGGCCTCGGCCTTGTGCACGGCGAGCGCCTCCGGGCCGACCACGTCCGCGAGGTCCTCGTTCTGCACGGCGTCCAGCGCACCGGCCGCCGAACCCTTCTGGGTCCCGAAGAAGTCGAACCCGCCGGTGACCAGCGGGCGCGGCATCGGCGCGGCCGGCAGGACCGCCACCGCGGTCGGCAC
>NZ_JBHYKH010000064.1:5277-9910 GCF_042741275.1 Streptomyces sp. NPDC058964 | reverse complement strand
GGGCGGGCTCTGGTCCGGATGCTGGTCGGGTCCGGTGAGGCCGTCACCGCCGTGGGGGGGGGGGGGCGCCCCGGCGCCCCCCCCCCCCCGGGGGCGCCGCGCCGGGGCCGAGGGTACGACCGCCACCGCGGCCGGCACCGTGTAGTGACCGGTGGCCTGTCCGGTGGGCGCGCCGGGCTGCGCGGGCCGCTCGTCGGGCTGGGCCGTGGGGGAGGCGGCGGCGGTGCGCTCGTGTCCGTCGACCGCCTCGGGCTGCCCCTGCGCCTCGTCCTCCTGGACGGACTCCTGAGCGGGCTCCCGGCCCGACTCGTGGGCGGACTCGTGGCCGGACTCGTGGCCGGACTCGTGGGCGGCTTCCCGGACCGGCTCCCGGGCGGCTTCTGCGGCCTCCGTCCCGGCAGCGTCGGCCGCCGCCTCGGCCTCCGTCCCGGTCACCTCGTCCGCGCCGTCGTCCCCTTTGGCGCCGGCCCCGGCGGCCTCGGCCCCGGCGGCCTTCTCGCCGTCGTCGAACTTGGACAGCGCCGCCTTCGCCCGCAGGAACAGCCGGGAACCCTCGGGCGAGAACACCGCGGGAACCTCGGGCTTCGCGTCCTCGGCGTCCTCTGCGGCCGCGCCGGCCTCGCCCGAGTCGGCCACGGCCTCGGTCTCGGTCTCGGTCTCCTGCGCGAGCTCGGGCTCGGTCTCCTGCGCGAGCTCGGGCTCCGGCTTCCGCTCGGGAGCGGGCGGCAGCGCGCGCGACGGCACGGTCGTCTCTATCTCCAGCAGCCGGCGGCCCTCCAGGGCGCTGGCCCGCTCGGTCTCCGCGGTGGCGTACCGCCGCAGCAGCGCCGCGTGCTCGTTGCGCAGCCCGGCCAGCTCGGCCCGCTTCGCGCGCAGCCGCTGCTCCAGCTTGCCGCGCAGCTCGCGCGACTCCTCCAGGTCGGCCTCCAGCTCGGCGACCCGTTCCTCATGGCGCCACTCGTCGCTCGCCCGTCCGCGCGTGAGGTCGGCGACCTGCTTGCCCGCCTGTGCGTCCCAGCGGCGCATGACGGCGGCACCGACGACCGCGGTCGCCGCGGCGGAGGCGGCGACGACGCGCAGCACGCCCGGATCCGAGAACACCCAGGGGCCGAAGGCGCAGACGAGGGAGACGCCTGCGATCACCGAAGGCGGCAACAGCCGGTGCAAAGGCGGGGAATGGCGGTGACGTCCACGTGGCATGGCCAGAAACTTACCGCGCGTAGGCGAATCGTGGTGCCCCGCATCGTAAAAACACAGCCACACCGGAGCCTTCACATGACATCAGGAACGACATGTCCGGTCAGTGGGCCGCCGAATTCGACGAGATCGCTCTCAGCGGTCGCTCAGCCGCCCGCTCATCCACTGCAGCGTCGCCGGGATCTCGCGCCGCCAGGTGTTGAAGTTGTGCCCGCCGCTGCCCAGGATGATCGACGCGATCCGGGTCCGGTTGGTGGCCTGCACCTGATCGATGAACCGGAGCGTGTCCTTGTAGTTGGCCTCGCCGATCCTGCTGCTGCTGACGAGCAGTGAGGTGTCCGGTGCGGGCTGGTGCTTCAGATACCACCACAGATCGGAGTGATTGCGAAGATTCCGGTCACCGCGGAACAGATCGCCGGTCGTGGGGTCGATCGGTGCCTTGTAGTAGGGGGAGAGGCCCGCACCCGCCGCGTAGACGTTCGGGTGGTGCATGGCGAGCTTGAGTGCGCAGTAGCCGCCGGTGGAATCGCCGACGATCCCCCAGCTGCCCGGCTTCCTGCCCACCCGGTAGTGGGCCAGCACGGCATCGGGCAGATCCTTGGCGAAGAAGGTCTCGGTCTGCGGGCCGCCCGGAACGTCCACGCACTCCGTGTCGCGCGGCGGCGCCACCGTCGGCCGCAGCATGACGAGGATCATCGGCTGCATGCGCCCGTTCTTGGCCAGTTCCTGGGCCGTACGCGGGTAGTGCAGTTTGTCCACCAGGGCCTGCGCCGTTCCGGGATAGCCGGTGAGCACGACGGCGGCCGGGAACGTACGCGTGCGGTACTGCGGCTGGAAGTACTCCGGCGGCAGATACACATACGCAGGTGTGGCGATATGAGTCGTACGCCCCACGATGTCGACCTTCTGGACCTGTCCGGTCATCCGCGGACCCGATCCGCCCACCCCCTGCACCTGTGCGGTGCTCACCACCTGGAGCGGGCCGCCGGCCCCGCCGTTGGCCGAGTGGTCGACGACGACGCCCTGGTCCGTCTCCCTGCCGAACAGGTCCGCCCAGCTGGCGTAGAAGCCGAAGGCCTGGTTGGCGGCGATCCCCAGGGAGGCGAAGAGCGTCAACTGGGTCGCCAGGAGCAGAGCCACGCGCCCGCTGACGGCCCGCCAGTTCTGCCGGGCCAGCCGTGGCCACAGCCATACGGTGCCGACGAACAGCAGCACGGCGACGACGACCGCCAGCATCAGCACTTTGTTGCTCGTGAGACCCATGAGCTGTTCCTGCCTGCGCTTTCCGCCCACGACCGGCCGACGCTTTCGTAGCGAGGGCTTGCCCCGGACTTTCCTTGGCCTTTGAACCGGCTTTCCGGTGGGGAATGAACCTCTCTCCCCGAGACACCGTCCTAGAGGGCGCAATGTCGCCGGATGCCCGATCGGCACCGGATTCAAGGTCTCTCGCAGAACTACGGGATGCGATGTCTGTCAGGATAGATGGGGAAATGTCGGGCGGGGTTCCGGGCCGATCAAGCGCGGCGCGGCGCATAGTTCGCGGCCCGCGTCCCGAAGCCGTCCCCGCACTGGTCAGCAGGGCGTGCGCACTTGTGGGCGTCCTCGACATTGCCGCGGGCGTGTTCCCGCGCTTCCGTCACAGCCGTATGCACGCCATAGCCGAAGTGCTGCCCGGCGCGCTCGGCCCGTTCGCCGCGGCGCTCTCGCTCAGCACCGGTGTGCTGTTGCTGCTGCTCGCGCACGGGCTCAAACGGCGCAAGCGCCGGGCGTGGCGGGCCGCGGTCGCACTCCTGCCCGCCGGTGCGATCGCGCAGTTCGTGTACCGGCACTCCATCGTGGGGGCGCTCATCTCGATGGCGCTGCTGCTGCCGCTGCTGCGCCACCGCCATGAGTTCGCGGCCCTGCCCGACCCGCGCAGCCGGTGGCGCGCGCTGGCCAACTTCGTCCTCATGGGCGCCGGTTCCCTCGTCCTCGGGCTGGTCATCGTCAGCGTCCACCCCAACCGCACCATCGGCGACCCGAGCGTGGCCGATCGCCTGACGCACGTCCTGTACGGCCTGTTCGGCTTCGAGGGGCCGGTCGACTACGAGGGCAACACCTCCTGGACGGTCGCCTTCTCCCTCGGCGCCCTCGGCCTGCTCACCGCGGTCACCACCATCTACCTGGCCTTCCGCCCCGAACACCCGGCGGCCCGGCTGACGGAGGAGGACGAGAACCGGCTGCGTGCCCTGCTGGCGAGGCACGGCAGCCGCGACTCCCTCGGCCACTTCGCCCTGCGCCGCGACAAGGCCGTCGTCTTCTCCCCCAGTGGGAAGGCCGCGGTGACGTACCGCGTCGTCTCCGGCGTGATGCTCGCCAGTGGCGACCCCATCGGCGACGTCGAGGCCTGGCCGGGCGCCATCGAGCGCTTCATGGACGAGGCCAAGGCGCACTCCTGGACGCCCGCCGTCATGGGCTGCTCGGAGACCGGCGGTGAGGTGTGGACCCGTGAGACCGGCCTCGACGCCCTCGAACTGGGCGACGAGGCGGTGGTGGACGTCGCGGATTTCTCGCTCGCCGGACGCGCGATGCGCAACGTGCGCCAGATGGTCAAGCGCATCGAGCGGGCCGGCTACGAAACCCGAGTACGGCGCATCCGTGACCTGGGCGAGGCCGAGCTGGACCGGATCCGACGCGCCGCGGAGGACTGGCGCGGCACCGACACCGAGCGCGGCTTCTCCATGGCGCTCGGCCGGATCGGCGACGCGACCGACGGGGACTGCCTCATCGCCACCGCCCACAAGACGGACGACGAGCCGGGTCCCTACGGCGACCTGAAGGCGATCCTGCACTTCGTGCCCTGGGGCACCGACGGCGCGTCCCTGGACCTCATGCGCCGCGACCGCTCGGCCGACCCCGGCATGAACGAGCTGCTGATCGTCGCCGCGCTCCAGGCGGCCCCGAAGTTCGGCATCACGCGCGTCTCGCTGAACTTCGCGATGTTCCGCTCCGCGCTGGCGCGCGGCGAGAAGATCGGCGCGGGTCCGGTGCTGCGCGCCTGGCGCGGGCTGCTGGTCTTCCTGTCCCGCTGGTTCCAGATCGAGTCGCTCTACAAGTTCAACGCGAAGTTCCAGCCCCGCTGGGAGCCGCGCTTCGTCGTCTACCGGGCCTCCGGCGACCTGCCCCGCATCGGCTTCGCGGCCATGCAGGCGGAGGGCTTCGTCAACCTCGCCCTGCCGCTGCCGCGGTTCCTGCGCCGCCGCACGGCCGCCCCGCGTCCGTGCTCCCACGGGCTGCCGGAGCGGGACGTCAAGGCGGCATGACCCGGACCGGCCCGAGCGGAAACCCCGCCCCTGCGGCCCGGGGGGGTGCGCGCGGGGCCCAGGGCCAGCGGGCCTCGCCCAGGGGCAAAGCAGTTAAAATTATCAAACACAGCCGGCGCGGCCGAGTGGGGGGC
>NZ_JBHYKH010000064.1:0-5267 GCF_042741275.1 Streptomyces sp. NPDC058964 | reverse complement strand
GCCTTGCCCTGACCAGCGGCTCGCGGGGCGCGCGGGAAGCCGCCCCCCCCCACCCCCCCCCCCCCACCCCAAAGGCGGGGCACGGCGCCCCCCCCCCCCCCGCGGCCCGGGGGCTCCCGCTCGGGCCGCAGGACCTGCGGCCGTCGCCCTGGGCCTACGCTGAACATATGAGCAACCAGAGCGGGCGCGGCCGAGTGGCGGGCCTTCCGGCATGGGACCGCTGCGCGGTCATGGGGGTCGTGAACGTGACCCCCGACTCCTTCTCCGACGGCGGCCGCTGGTTCGACACGACGGCCGCCGTCAAGCACGGGCTCGAACTGGTCGCCGAGGGCGCCGACCTCGTCGACGTCGGCGGCGAGTCCACCCGCCCCGGCGCCACCCGCGTCGACGAGGCCGAGGAACTCCGGCGTGTCATCCCCGTGGTCCGCGGCCTGGCCTCGGAGGGCGCCGTCGTGTCCGTCGACACCATGCGCGCTTCGGTGGCCGAGCAGGCCCTCGCGGCCGGCGCGGCCCTCGTCAACGACGTCAGCGGCGGCCTCGCCGACCCGGCGATGATCCCGGTCGTCGCGGCCTCCGGAGCCCCCTTCGTGGTCATGCACTGGCGTGGCTTCCTGGATGGCAACGTCAAGGGCGAGTACGCCGACGTCGTCACCGAGGTCGTCGACGAACTCCACGCGCGCGTGGAGGCCGTCCTGCGGGGCGGCATCGCCCCCGACCGCATCGTCGTCGACCCCGGCCTCGGCTTCTCCAAGGAGGCCGAGCACGACCTCGCCCTCCTCGCCCGCCTCGACCGGCTCCGCGCCCTGGGGTACCCCCTGCTCGTCGCCGCCTCCCGCAAGCGGTTCCTCGGCCGCGTCCTGGCCGGCCCGGAGGGAGCTCCCCCGCCGGCCCGTGAGCGCGACGCCGCCACGGCGGCCGTCTCCGCCCTCGCGGCGCAGGCCGGGGCGTGGGCGGTGCGCGTCCACGAAGTGCGCGCCACGGCCGACGCGGTACGGGTCGCGCAGGCCGTGGAAAAGGCGCGCACACCGGGCAGCGCGCCGGGTGTCGGGGGTGTGGGTGTCGGGGGTGCGCTCGGGGCGCACACCACAGTGAGCGCGCCGGGAGAGAGGGCGTCCCGCGGGGCGCGCACCGTCGAGAACGCGCCAGGCCCGGACGTACTGCGCCCCGCACCCGAAGAGGGGCACGCACCCGGCACCGAAGGAGCCCGGTGAGCGCCCCCCACACCGACGTCGAGCAGGTCGAACTCGCCAACACCGCCTTCTACGAGGCCATGGAGCGGGGCGACTTCGAAGAGCTGTCGTCCCTCTGGCTCGCCCCGTCCGACCTCGGGGTCGACGAGGAGTACCACGACCCGGCGGACGCCGGGGTCGTCTCGTGCGTGCACCCGGGCTGGCCGGTGCTCACGGGGCGCGGCGAGGTCCTCAGGTCGTACGCGCTGATCATGGCGAACACCGACTACATCCAGTTCTTCCTCACCGACGTCCATGTCTCCGTCACCGGCGACACGGCACTGGTGACCTGCACCGAGAACATCCTCAGCGGCGGCCCCGCCCCCGAGGCCGGCGCGGAGCTCGGCCCCCTCGTCGGTCAGCTGGTCGTCGCCACCAACGTTTTCCGCCGCACCCCGCTCGGCTGGAAGGTCTGGTCCCACCACGCCTCTCCTGTGATGGCCGAAAACGACGAGGACGAGGGTGACGACACACCCGCCTGAGCGGGTAGGCGGCCCACAGGGACCAAGAAGTGGTTGGAATCACGAACTGGCGGGTAAGTGGGGCTACCAACCCATGAGCCGCCGGGTTCCCCGGGGGAAACGCGCGATGAACCCTCTTGGACCCGGCCGGGGCACCCGCCCCTGAAGCCCGGCTCTGTCAGTGCCCGCAGGTAGATTCGTCTGAGGCCGGTGTGGCGTCCGCACACGGCACGGACCGGCCGTTACCGACGATTGCAGGAGTGATTCGCGTGGATCGTGTCGCGCTGCGCGGCCTGAGGGCCCGCGGGCACCACGGCGTGTTCCCCAAGGAGCGCGAGGAGGGCCAGACCTTCATCGTGGACCTCGTCCTTGGCCTGGACACCCGGCCGGCCGCGGCCGACGACGACCTGGCGAAGACCGTGCACTACGGCATCGTGGCCGAAGAGGTCGTGGCCGTGGTCGAGGGCGAACCGGTGAACCTCATCGAGACCCTCGCCGAGCACATCGCCCAGGCCTGCCTGAAGCACGAAGGGGTCATGGAGGTGGAGGTCTGCGTCCACAAGCCGGACGCGCCGATCACCGTCCCCTTCGACGACGTGACCGTCACCATCACCCGGAGCCGAGTATGACCGCATCCTTCACGCAGGGTCCCAGCGACCCGACCGTACAGCCGGTACCCGCCTCCGTCGTCGAGCAGGTGGACGCCGCCGACACGACTCTGAGCAACCCCAAACGGGCCGTGATCTCCATCGGCTCCAACCTCGGCAACCGCCTGGAGACCCTCCAGGGCGCCATCGACGCCCTGGAGGACACCCCGGGCGTCCGCATCAAGGCCGTCTCCCCGGTGTACGAGACGGAGCCCTGGGGCGTGGAGCCCGGCAGCCAGCCCTCGTACTACAACGCGGTCGTGGTCCTGAAGACCACCCTGCCCCCGTCCTCCCTGCTGGAGCGGGCGCACGCCGTCGAGGAGGCGTTCAACCGCGTGCGCGACCAGCGCTGGGGCCCGCGCACCCTCGACGTGGACATCGTCGCGTACGCCGACGTCGTCTCCGCCGACCCGCGCCTGACGCTCCCCCACCCGCGCGCCCACGAGCGCGCCTTCGTGCTGGTCCCCTGGCACGACGTGGACCCCGACGCCCAGCTGCCCGGCCGCGGCGCGGTCGCCGAGCTCCTGGGCGCCGTCCCGCGCGACGGCGTCGAAGCCCGCAAGGACCTGGAACTCCGGCTGCCCGAGTAGTCGTTAAGGTCAAGGGCCGGAACGACCGGGCGACCGGGCGACCACATACTGCGGGGGAGCTGAAGGAACGCCGTGAGAGAGCTGCGCATCAGGGTGCTGGTCGGCGTGTTCGTCGTGGCCGGAGTGCTGTCCTGGGCGGGCGCCCGCCTCTGGAACTCGATCGGGACCCTCCCCAGCGTCCCCCTGGCCGCCCCCATCGTCCTCGCCCTGATCGCCGCGGTGCTCCTCTCCACGGCGCTCTCGCTCCGCGCCCGCCTCAAGGCCCAGCGCGAGCGCCGCCCGGGCGCGAAGGGCGTCGATCCCCTGATGGCCGCCCGCGCGGTCGTCTTCGGCCAGGCCAGCGCCCTTGTCGCCGCCCTCGTCGCCGGGATGTACGGCGGCACGGGCGTCTTCCTGCTGGAACAGCTCGACATTCCCGCCCGCCGCGACCAGGCCATCTACGCCGGCTTCTCCGTGCTGGCCGGCATCGCCGTCATAGCGGCCGCCCTCTTCCTGGAGCGCGTGTGCAAGCTCCCGGAGGACGACGACCACAACCACACGGGCGCGGAACCGGCCGCGTGACCCCCCGGCGTCAGCGCGCCAGTATCAGGCTCATCGCCTCGGAACGGGTCGTGGCGTCCCGCAGCTGACCCCGCACCGCCGACGTCGTGGTCTTGGCGCCCGGCTTGCGGATCCCGCGCACCGACATGCACATGTGCTCGGCCTCGATGACGACGATCGCTCCCCGCGCCTCCAGGATCCGCATGAGGGAGTCCGCGATCTGCGTGGTGAGTCGTTCCTGCACCTGCGGACGGCGCGCGAAGACCTCGACGAGACGCGCCAGCTTCGACAGGCCGGTGATCTTGCCGGTCTCGGCCGGGATGTACCCGACGTGAGCCACACCGTGGAACGGCAGGAGATGGTGCTCGCACAGGGAGACGATCTCGATGTCCTTCACCAGCACCATCTCGTCGTGCCCCAGGTCGAACGTCGTCGTCAGAACGTCCTCCGGCTCCTGCCGGAGCCCCGCGAGGAGCTCCCGGTACGCACGTGCCACGCGCGCCGGTGTGTCCTTCAGGCCCTCGCGGTCCGGGTCCTCGCCGACCGCGATCAGGAGTTCGCGTACGGCGTTCTCGGCGCGCTTCTCGTCGAACTCGCCGATGGCGCCCTCGCCGTCCAACGTCACGGGGTCGATCATCTGGTGCCTCGTTCCTGTGTCTCCTACGTGCGGGCATGCGAAATGCCGCGCCCCCAGGCTAGAACCTCGGGGGGCGCGGCATCCATTCCGGGCCCGGTGCGGCCGCCGGGGCCGCACCGGTAAGGCGGTCAGCTCTCCGTGCGGTCCTCCGGAGCCTGCTCCGTCACCGGGGCGGACTCGGACGCCGTGGACTTGACCGTGCTGATCGCCGGCGTCGATCCGTTCGCGCCGTTGGTCAGTGCCAGCTCCTTCGGGGAGAGCACCGGCGGACGGGTGGACGGCGTACGGCGGGAGGAACCGGTCCACGCGGGCCGCGGCGGGCGCTTGTGGATCGTGGCGAAGATCTCGGCGATCTCCTCCTTGCCGAGCGTCTCCTTCTCCAGGAGGGCCAGGACGAGGTTGTCGAGGACGTCACGGTTCTCGACCAGGATCTCCCAGGCCTCGTTGTGCGCGTTCTCGATGAGCTTCTTGACTTCCTCGTCCACCAGCGCGGCGACCTCTTCCGAGTAGTCACGCTGGTGAGCCATCTCACGTCCGAGGAACGGCTCGGTGTTGTCCCCGCCGAACTTGATCGCACCCAGTCGCTCGGTCATGCCGTACTGGGTGACCATCGCGCGGGCGGTGGCCGTGGCCTTCTCGATGTCGTTCGCGGCACCCGTGGTCGGGTCGTGGAAGACGAGCTCCTCGGCCGCGCGGCCTCCCAGCATGTACGCCAGCTGGTCGAGCATCTCGTTGCGCGTCGTGGAGTACTTGTCCTCGTCCGGGAGCACCATCGTGTAGCCGAGGGCCCGGCCGCGGGACAGGATCGTGATCTTGTGGACCGGGTCGGAGTTCGGGGAGGCCGCCGCGACCAGGGCGTGTCCGCCCTCGTGGTACGCGGTGATCTTCTTCTCCTTGTCCGACATGATCCGGGTCCGCTTCTGCGGGCCCGCGACCACGCGGTCGATGGCCTCGTCCAGCATGCCGTTGTCGATGAGCTTCTTGTCGCTGCGGGCGGTGAGCAGCGCGGCCTCGTTGAGGACGTTGCTCAGGTCCGCACCGGTGAAGCCCGGGGTGCGGCGGGCGACCGCCGCGAGGTCGACGTCGGGCGCGACCGGCTTGCCCTTCTGGTGAACCTTGAGGATCTCCAGTCGGCCCTGCATGTCCGCCGGGGGGACCCCCGG
>NZ_JBHYKH010000063.1:0-26626 GCF_042741275.1 Streptomyces sp. NPDC058964 | reverse complement strand
CGCCCGGACCGGTCAGTGCCGCCAGGGCAGCTCCGCCGTGACCCGGGTGGGACCGCCCGCCGGCGAGTCCACCACCAGGATTCCGTCCACCGCGTCCAGCCGCCCGGTCAGCCCCGCGAGCCCGGAGCCCGCGGACACATCGGCTCCGCCCACCCCGTCGTCCATGACCTGCAGCATCAGCCGGTCGTCCGACCGCCACACGTCCACCGTGGCCTGGCGGGCCCGGGAGTGCTTGCTGATGTTCTGCAGCAGCTCGGAGACGGTGAAGTAGGCGATCCCCTCGATGGCCGGCGCCGGCCGCTCCGCGAGGTCCACCTCGACCCGCACCGGCACCGTGCACCTCGAGGCGACCGCGGACAGCGCCGCGTCCAGCCCCCGGTCCGTGAGCACCGCCGGATGGATTCCACGGGCCAGGTCGCGCAGCTCCTGCAGCGCCGTCTTCACCTCGCCGTGCGCCTCCTCGACCATCCGTGCCGCCGCCCGCGGGTCCTCGGTCAGCTTCTCCTTCGCCAGCCCCAGATCCATCGCCAGCGTCACGAGGCGTGCCTGCGCCCCGTCGTGCAGGTCCCGCTCGATGCGCCGCAGGTCGGCGGCGGCCGTGTCGACCACGACCCCCCGGTCCGACTCCAGCTCCACCACCCGCGTCGCCAGCCGCGACGGCCCGAGCAGCTCCTGCACCAGCAGCCGGTCCACCAGCGTGAGCGCCCGCACGATCCACGGCGTGGCCAGCGTGAACAGCAGGCCGACCAGCGCGGTGACCGTGATCTCGAAGGGGTTGTCGAGGTAGACGCTGTGGGTCCCGTCGCCGTACAGCTGAAGGCCGCCCTGACCGCCGTACATGGGGAAGACCCAGAACCACAGCGGATACGTCAGCAGCGCCCAGCCGTACGCCCAGAAGTTCACCGCGACCACGAACGAGAACACCGCCCACGGGAACTGCAGCACCGCGTACAGCAGGTGCCGCCACGACGTGCCGCTCTTCAGGACCGCGCCCATCCAGGCCAGCGCCCCCGGCTTGGACATGCGCAACGGCTCCGGGTCGGCCACCTCGAGGCGGAGCAGCCCGCGCGCCCGCGCCCGCTCCAGCGCCCCGAAGCCGCGGCATCCGGCCAGCGCGGCCGCCAGCACCGGGACCCCGAGGAACGTCACCAGCAGGCCGGCCCCGAGCGACACCGTCGTCACGGCGAACACGAACAGCAGGATGCCGACCGGGAGGCCGAGCAGTACGTAGCCGAACTCGCGCCAGCTGCGGGCCTCGAACGGCGCCCGCAGGGCGGCGGGCAGCCGGTGCCGTCGCGCTCCCTCGTCCGCGTCCCGGAATCCGGGCCCGCTGTAGTGCCCGTACCCCTGTCCGTACTCCGTGGCCATCGGCGTCGTCCGTTCTCCTCGTCCGGCGGCTGTGTTGCCGTACCTCCACCCTGCTGCGCCGCAGGTCCGCGGACCATGGAGGCCGTCGGCCTGTTCCCCGGGGGGTTTTCCCTACCCCTCCCGGGGGGCCTCCGGCCGGTCCCGCCAGGGCAGCTCCGCCGTGACCGTGGTGGGACCGCCGGGCGGGGACTCGACGACGAACAGCCCGTCGACGGCGTCCAGCCGCTCCGCCAGGCCGCGCATACCGCTGCCGCCGTCCAGCCGTGCGCCTCCGCGGCCGTCGTCGGACACCTGGATCAGCAGCCGGTCGTCCGTCCGCCACACGTCGACCGAGGCCGACCGCGCCCCGCTGTGCTTGCTGATGTTCTGCAGCAGCTCGGAGACCGTGAAATAGGCGATGCCCTCGATCGCGGGAGCCGGTCTCGACTCCAGGTCGGCCGTGACCTTCACGGGCACGGTGCAGCGGGAGGCGACGGAGGAGAGCGCCGCGTCCAGGCCGCGGTCCGTGAGCACGGCGGGATGGATGCCGCGCGCCAGGTCCCGCAGCTCCTGCAGCGCCAGCTTCACCTCGCCGTGCGCCTCCTCGACCATCGCGGCCACGTGTTCGTCGGCCTGGCCCTCCAGCAGCTTCTCCTTGGCCAGACCGAGGCCCATCGCCAGGTTGACCAGGCGGGCCTGCGCCCCGTCGTGCAGATCGCGCTCGATGCGCCGCAGGTCGGCGGCGGCCGTGTCGACCACGACCCCTCGGTCGGACTCCAGTTCGGCGATACGGCGTTCCAGCTCGTCGGAGGGTGACAGCAGCCCGCGCACCATCACCCGGTCCACGTTCGCCAGCCCCCGCACGACGAACGGCAGCACCGGCCACAGCGCGAACAGCCCGGTCAGCACGGTGACGAAGGTCAGGATGCCCCACGGCAGCCGGATGAGGTCGTACAGCAGCGTCCGCCAGCCCACCGGGTCCTTCAGCGCCATCCACAGCCGCTGCAGCAGCCCGCCGCTCCTGCCGAGCGGCAACGGGCTCGGCTCCTCCACCCGCACCCCGAGCAGCTTCCGGGCCCGTGCGCGCTCGAGCTTCCCCAGCTGCCGGGAGCCGAGGAGCGCGGCCGCGAGCAACGGGAAGCCGACCACGGTGACCGTCAGCGCGCCGCTGACGGACACCGCGGTGACCGCGTACGTGAAGCCGAACACCGCCACCGGCAGGTTCACCAGGAGATGCGCGATCTCCTTCCAGGTGTGGACGTCGTAGGCGAACCGGGCCGGCGGAAGCGGTTCGTCGCCGTCGGCCCGGGCCGTTCCGGGGACGGTGGAGAGAGCGGTCATGTGGGCTAGGGTGCCGTGCGCCGCCCGGCCGCGCCATGAAGTTCGCCGCCGCGGTCTCCTGGGGAAAACCCCACCCCGGTGTCTCACGGCGTGACAGGCTGCTTACGGTCTCTTTATCAGGGCCTAGACTCCCGTGCGTACAGATCGTCGAATCAAGAGTTAACTGAAGTCACCAGGTCAGGGAGCGAGGGACGGACGTTGCGGGAGACGTTGGGGGGCTCGACCGCCGTCGCGGCGGAGTACTTCCAGTCCTACTCGGTCGTGGGACTGCTTGCTCTTGTGGGCGTGCTCTTCGTGGGAGTCGCCTTCGGCGCGGGACGGCTGCTGCGGCCGGTGGTGCCCACGCCCGAGAAACTGCTGACGTACGAGTGCGGCGTGGACCCCGTGGGAGAAGGCTGGGCACACACCCAGGTCCGCTACTACGTCTACGCCTTCCTGTACGTGATCTTCGCGGTCGACTCGATCTTCCTGTTCCCGTGGGCGACGGTCTTCGCCGCCCCCGGCTACGGCGCGACCACGCTCGTGGAGATGTTCATCTTCCTCGGCTTCCTCGCCGTGGGCCTGCTGTACGCATACAAGAAGGGAGTCCTGGCATGGACGTGACGAACGCGACCGACTCGACGGACACGACGGACACGACACCAGAAGCGACTCCTTCGACCTCCGAGCCGTTGCTGCTCCCGGAGCCCAAGCGACTGGGCGCGCTCGCCCGGCTGGCCCCGGAGCCCATGAAGGTGGTCCTGAACTGGGGCCGCCGCTACTCGCTGTGGGTCTTCAACTTCGGCCTCGCCTGCTGCGCGATCGAGTTCATCGCCGCGTCGATGGCCCGCCACGACTTCATCCGGCTCGGCGTGATCCCGTTCGCACCGGGGCCGCGCCAGGCCGACCTGATGGTCGTCTCGGGCACGGTCACGGACAAGATGGCCCCCGCGGTCAAGCGTCTGTACGAGCAGATGCCCGAGCCGAAGTACGTCATCTCCTTCGGCGCCTGCTCCAACTGCGGCGGCCCGTACTGGGACTCGTACTCCGTCACCAAGGGCGTCGACCAGATCATCCCGGTGGACGTCTACGTCCCGGGCTGCCCGCCGCGCCCCGAGGCGCTGCTCCAGGGAATCCTCAAGCTCCAGGAGAAGATCGCCAGGGAGTCGCTCGAGGAGCGGTACGGCGCCAGCGGCGCCCCGCGGCCCTCGGTGGCCGCGCTGCAGAGCCCCCTGGTGAAGCCGCCCGCCGCCGAGGGGGCCGCGCGATGACCAGGGTCGGCTGGCTGCCCGCCCCCGCCGAGGAGCTCTTCGGTACGGAGGCCACGGCCGAGGAGTCGTACGAGGTCCTGACGGTGGACGTGCCGCCCGCGTCCTGGATCTCCGCGCTGGAGACGGCGCGCACGACCCTGTCCTGCACCTACTTCGACTGGCTGAGCGCGGTCGACGAGCCGGGCACCGGCTTCCGTGTCTCCGCGCACGTGGTCGCCCTGTTCCCGGTCCGCCGCCTGCTGCTGCGCACCACGGTCCCGCACGGCAGCCCGGTCCTCGCCTCCGCCGTGGGTGTCTACGCGGGCGCGGCCTGGCACGAACGCGAGACCCACGAAATGTTCGGCGTCCGCTTCGAGAACCACCCCGGCCTGGACCACCTCCTGCTGCCGGAGACCTTCGAGGGCCACCCCCTGCGCAAGGACTTCGTCCTCGCGGCCCGCGTCGCCAAGGCCTGGCCCGGTGCGAAGGAACCGGGCGAGTCCGACCACGGCGGCCCCAAGCGCCGTCAGATGCTGCCGCCGGGTGTCCCCGACCCCAACGAGTGGGGCCCTCTCAAGGGCCAGCTCCCGCCCGCCCCGGCCCGCCCGGCCTTCGACGAACCGGAACCGGAGCGGGCGGCCGAACCCGGCACGGACCGTCCCGGAACCTCCGCGGAACCGCCCGCGCCCGGTACGGAAGCCGCCCCCACGCAGCCGGTGTCCGAATCACCCGCGCCGGAGTCGCCCGCGCCGGAGTCGCCCGCGTCCGCGGAACCGACGGTCGAGCGCCCGGTCCCCGGGGAAGCCGCCCCGGAAGAGTCGGCCTCCCAGGAACCGGCCCCCACCGAGTCCACTCCCGGGAAACCCGCCCCCGAGGAGCAGCCGCCCACGGCCGCGCCTTCCCCCGAAGACCACACCCGAGACGACCGCCCAGGAGGCCGGCAGTGAACGACGCGCTCGACGTCACCCTGCGACTCCTGGCCGTCTTCGTCGTCTTCCTCACCTTCCCCCTGATCGTCGGCCAGACCGAGCACAAGGTGATGGCCCACATGCAGGGCCGCCTCGGCCCGATGTACGCCGGCGGCTTCCACGGCTGGGCCCAGCTCATCGCGGACGGCGTGAAGTTCGCGCAGAAGGAGGACGTGGTCCCGGCGGGCGCGGACCGCCGTATCTTCCAGCTCGCCCCGGCGGTCGCGCTCCTTCCCTATCTGCTCGTCCTGCTCGCCATCCCGATCGGCCCCGGCGAGGGCGCGGTCGGCCAGGTCCTCGACGCGGGCGTCTTCTTCGTGCTCGCGGTGATGGGCGTCGCCGTCCTCGGCTCGCTCATGGCCGGCTGGGCCAGCGCCAACAAGTTCTCCCTCCTCGGCGGCCTCCGCACCGCCGCCCAGCTCCTCGCCTACGAACTCCCGATGCTCCTCGCCGCCGCCTCGGTGGCGATGGCGGCCGGCACGGTCTCCCTCCCGGGCATCCTCGACGCCTTCCACTGGTGGTGGGTGCCCTGGCAGATCACAGGCGCGATCGTGTTCTTCGTGGCCGGCCTGGCGGAACTCCAGCGGCCGCCCTTCGACATGCCCGTCGCCGACTCGGAGATCATCTTCGGCGCGTACACCGAGTACACCGGCCTGCGCTTCGCCCTGTTCCTCCTCGCCGAGTACGCCGGGATCATCGTCCTGTGCGGCCTGACCACCGTCCTCTTCCTGGGCGGCTGGCACGGCCCCTGGGGTGCCGAGGGCCTCGGCTGGCTCTGGACCCTGCTGAAGACGGCGATCCTCGCCTTCGTCGTCATCTGGCTGCGCGTCACCTATCCGCGGCTGCGCGAGGACCAGCTCCAGAAGCTCTCCTGGACCCTCCTCGTCCCCCTCTCCCTCGCCCAGATCGCCCTCACCGGCATCGTCAAGGTGGTGATCTCCTAGTGTCCCCCTTCCCCGGCTCCGGCCTGGCCAAGGGCCTGGCCGTCACCCTCCGCACGATGACGAAGAAGACGGTCACCGAGCAGTACCCGGACGTCCAGCCCGACCTCCCGCCCCGCACCCGCGGCGTGATCGGTCTGTTCGAGGAGAACTGCACGGTCTGCATGCTGTGCGCCCGCGAGTGCCCCGACTGGTGCATCTACATCGACTCGCACAAGGAGACGGTCCCGGCGGCGGCCCCCGGCGGCCGCGAGCGCAGCCGCAACGTCCTCGACCGCTTCGCCATCGACTTCTCCCTGTGCATGTACTGCGGCATCTGCATCGAAGTCTGTCCTTTCGACGCCCTGTTCTGGTCCCCGGAGTTCGAGTACGCCGAGACCGACATCCACGAACTCACCCACGAGCGCGACAAGCTCCGCGAGTGGATGTGGACCGTCCCGGCCCCGCCCGCCCTCGACCCCGGCGCGGAGGAGCCGAAGGAGATCTCCGCCGCCCGCAAGACCGCGGAGAAGCTCGCGGCAGCGCAGGCCGAGCCTCAGGAGGGGGACGCGTGACCCTCGCCGCCGCCACCCACGGCTTCCTGTCCCCGAACGGTGTCGAGATCGCCTTCCTCCTCGTCGGCCTGGTCACCTTCGGTGCCGCCCTCGTCACCGTCACCACCCGGCAACTGGTGCACGCCGCCCTGTGGCTCGTGGTCACCCTCGGCGGCCTCGCCGTCGAGTACCTCCTGCTCACCGCCGAGTTCATCGCCTGGGTGCAGGTCCTGATCTACGTCGGTTCCGTCGTCGTGCTCCTCCTCTTCGGCCTGATGCTCACCAAGGCCCCCATCGGCCGCTCCCCGGACGCCGACTCCGGCAACCGCTGGGCCGCCCTCACCGTGGCGGTCGCCGCCGCGGCCGCCCTGGTCTGGGTGGTCGTCGACGCCTTCCGCACCACCTGGATCGACCTCGGCGGAGCCGCCGCCGGGTCGACGAAGGTCACCGGCGAGAGCCTCTTCCAGAACTGGGTCCTCCCCTTCGAGGCCCTCTCCGTGCTCCTCCTGGCCGCCCTGGTCGGCGCGATCGTCCTGTCCCGCAAGGCCGGGGCGGACGCGGCCACCCCGGCCACCGGGCAGGTCCCCGGCACCCGCAGCGGTGAGGCAGACAAGGAAGGTGTCCGCTGATGCACCTCGCCTATCCCGCCGTGCTCTCCGCCCTCCTCTTCTGCACCGGCCTGTACGGCGTCCTCGCCCGGCGCAACGCGATCCTGGTCCTGATGTCGGTCGAGCTGATGCTCAACGCCGTGAACCTCAACCTGGTCGCCTTCGACGTCTGGCTCAGCAAGGCCGCCCGGGAGACCCTGCACTCCGGGCAGGCCCTGACCCTGTTCACGATCGCCATCGCCGCCGCCGAGATCGGCATCGGCCTGGCGATCGTCCTCGCCGTCTACCGCAACCGCGGCACCTCCGACATCGACAGGCTCCGCGACACCGCCGAGGGACACGAGGCCGACGGCCCCGACAGCGACGCCCCCGCGGCCGAGAAGGCTGAGGCCACCGCGTGACCACGACCACCCTCGCCGTCCTCGTCCCCCTCCTGCCGTTCCTGGGAGCCGTGTCCGGCCTGCTGCTGGGCCGCACGGTCCCCGGCTTCGTCCGCCCGCTCGCCGTCCTGCCGACCTTCGCCTCGCTGGTGCTGGCCGCGCTGGTCGCCGTGCGCCAGGGCGGCGGCGCGGCCATCACCGCCCACACCGAACTCACGCCGACCGGCTCGATCCCGATCGACCTGGCCCTGGACATCGACGGCTTCGCCGCGCTCGTCGCCGTACTCGTCGGCGTCGTCGCCACCTGCGTGCAGGTCTACTCGACCGGCTACCTGCGGGACGACCCGCGCTACCCGTCGTACGCCGCCCTCGTCTCCCTGTTCACCTCCGCGATGTTCCTGGTCGTCTACTCCGGCGACCTGATCGTGCTGCTGGTCGGCTGGGAAGTCATGGGCATCTGCTCCTACTTCCTGGTCGGCCACTACTGGGAGACGCCCGAGGCGCGCGCCGCCTCCATCAAGGCCTTCCTGGTCACCAAGCTCGGCGACGTCCCGTTCCTGATCGGTCTGTTCGCCCTGGCCACCGACGCCGGTTCCTTCAGCATCCCGAAGGTCCTCGGCGCCGTCGCGAGCGGCAACCTGCACCACCCGACCCTCGTCGCCCTGCTGCTCCTGGCGGGCGTGGCGGGCAAGTCGGCGCAGTTCCCGCTGCACACCTGGCTTCCCGACGCGATGGCGGGCCCGACCCCCGTCTCCGCGCTGATCCACGCCGCGACGATGGTCGCCGCCGGCGTGTACTTCGTCGCCCGTCTCCTCCCCGTCTTCCAGGCCTCCTCGGCCGCGCTGATCGTCCTCGCCGTGATGGCCGCCGTCACGATGGCCGGCTCGGGCCTCGCCGCGCTCGCCCAGGACGACATCAAGCGCGTCCTCGCCTACTCGACCATCGGCCAGCTCGGCTACATGACCGGTGCCCTCGCCGTCGGCGACCGCGGTGCCGCCGTCTTCCACCTCCTGTCGCACGGAGCCTTCAAGGCGCTGCTGTTCCTCGCGGCCGGCGTGATCATCCATGCCGCCGGCACCAACTCGCTGGCCGCCATGTCCCGTATGAGCCATCTGCGCGACCGCGTCCCCGACGCCTACTGGACGATGACCGTGGCGCTCCTCGCGCTCGCCGCGATCCCGCCGTTCAGCGGCTTCTTCTCCAAGGAGTCCGTCCTCGGCGCCGCCGAGCACGTCGCCACCGGCCACACCGGGCATGCTCCCGGCAGCGCCGGCTGGATCGTCCTCGTCGCCGGGCTGCTCACGGCCCTGCTCACCGCCGCGTACGCCACGCGCCTGTGGCTGCTGGCCTTCCGGGGCCGGGGCGCCGAGGCCCCGGACCACGGGAGGCAGCCGCTGACGATGACCGTGGTCCTTTGGGTGCTCGCCGTGCCGTCGCTCGCCCTCGGCGGGCTCACCTACCGCCTGCTGCCCGACTGGTTCGACGGTCGCGACCTGAACCCGACCCTCATCACGTCCGTCCTCGGCACCGGCCTCGCCCTGGTCGGCGTCCTCGTCACCTACGGCGCCTGGCAGCGCACCAGCGCACTGGCCGCCCGGACCCCCCTGGGCGCCGTCGCCGCCCATCCCGAGGGCGACGCCGGGCTCGTCGAGGCGGAGGCCATCGCCGGCCACAAGCCCGCCTACGGCGACGTGGCGTACGCGCCCGACCCGGCCGACCCCGGACGGCTGCTGCTCGGCCCGCTGCACCGCCACGCGGCCGTCGGCTTCCACCTGGACGCCGTGTACGCGGCACTGTTCGTCCGCCCGGTCCAGGCCGGAGCGAGTCTCGTCCGGTTCCTCGACCGCGAGGTCGTCGACACCTACGTACGCGGCGCGGCCGCGCTGCCCCGGCTGCTCGGGGCCGCCGTACGGCGCGCCCAGACCGGCAATGTGCAGACCTATGTGAGCGCGCTGCTCGCCGGCTCCGTCGTCCTGGCGGTCGCCGTCCTCCTCGTCGCCACGGGAGCGTGAGCAGGCGTGATCGATATCAACGAGTCCGTGATGCAGTTCCTCCTGGCATTCGTCGTCGTCGGCCCGCTCCTCGGCGCGGTCGCCGCCCTCCTGCCCGCCCCTCCCGGGCTGAAGGGGAAGTCTCCCGACCAGGCCGTCCTACGGCACGGGGTGACCGTCACCGGCGCGATCCTCATCGCCGCGATCGTCCTGGCGCTCGGCTTCGACCACGACCATCCGTCGAGGATGCAGGCCACGACCGACATCAGCTGGATCCCCGCACTCGACGTGCGGATCCACCTCGGCATCGACGGCATCTCCCTCCCCCTTCTGGTCCTGACCGCGCTGCTGACCTTCCTCTGCGCGCTCTACTCCTACTTCAAGATGCCTGCGGGCCCGTCCCCGAAGGCCTTCGTCGCCCTGCTGCTCGTGCTGGAGTCCGGCACCCTCGCGACCTTCGCCGTCCTCGACCTGCTGCTGTTCTTCCTCGCGTTCGAGACGGTGCTCATCCCGATGTACTTCCTCATCGCCCGCTGGGGCGGTGAGGGCCGGACCCAGGCGGCCTGGAAGTTCATCCTCTTCACACTGCTCGGGTCCGTCGTCATGCTGCTCGGCCTGCTCCTGATCGGAATCAAGGCGGGCACGTTCGACATGGTGGCACTCGCCACTGACAACGGCCGGTCACTGACCACATCCGTGCAGGTCATCGCGGTATTGGCGATCGGGATCGGACTCGCGGTCAAGACGCCGATGTGGCCGCTGCACAGCTGGCTGCCAGAGGCCCACACCGCCGCCCCGACCGTCGGCTCGGTCCTGCTGGCCGGCGTACTGCTGAAGATGGGTACGTACGGGTTCGTCCGCATCCTGCTGCCGATCGCGCCGGAGGGCTTCCACACCTTCGCGCCCTACCTCGCCGCCTTCGCCGTCGTCGGGATCATCTACGGGTCCCTGGCCTGCCTGGCCCTCGCCAAGCAGGGAGCGAAAGGCGATCTCAAGCGGCTCATCGCCTACTCCTCCGTCGGCCACATGGGCTTCGTCCTGCTCGGCATCGCGACCACGACCCCGACCGGCGTGAACGGCGCGCTGTTCGCCAACATCGCCCACGGCCTCATCACCGGCCTCCTCTTCTTCCTGGTCGGAGCGCTGAAGGACCGCACGGGCACGACCGACCTCGACGCCCTGGCCGAGGAGAAGGGCGCCGCGCTGTACGGCAAGGCCCCGCGCATGGGCGGACTGCTCGCCTTCGCCGCGGTCGCCTCGCTCGGACTGCCCGGCCTGGCCGGGTTCTGGGGCGAGATGCTGGCCCTGTTCGGCGCGTTCAACCCCGCGGCCGACCTGAGCCGGCCCGCGTTCCTCACGTTCATGTCCATCGCCGCGTTCGGCACGCTGCTGACGGCCGCGTACATGCTCGTCGTGGTCCGCCGCGTCTGCATGGGCGCCGTACCGCAGGACATGCCGAAACTCGCCGACGTACACACGTACGAGTTCGCGGCCTGGACCCCGCTCGTCGTCCTCACCGTCGTCGCCGGACTGTGGCCCAAGGTCCTCCTCGGCCTCACGAATCCGGCCGTGCAGCAGCTCCTCGCAGGAGGCACCCGATGAGCGCCCTGGCCCAGCCGCTGGCCCAGTCGGCGGTCCAGTCCGTCGACTGGCTCGCGATCGCCCCGCCCACCGCCGCCGCGGTCGTCGCACTCGTCGTCCTCGTCGCCGACCTGTTCCTGTCCGACGCCAGGAAGGCCGTCCTCGGCTGGGTCTCCGTCGCGGGACTCGCCGCCTCGGCCCTCCTGCTGCTGCCCCTCCTGGACGGCGACCGCAGCACCTTCTGCCTCACCGGCGACCCGCGCGCGTGCAGCTACACGGCCGACCGGTTCACCCTCGTCGTCCAGTTCCTCGTCCTCGGTGGCGCCCTGCTCGCCGCCCTGCTGTCGGTCACCGCGCTCAAGGACGCCCGCAGGAACATCCCCGAGGGCGAGTTCTGGTTCCTGCTGCTGTCCTCGGCGGCCGGGGCCGCCCTGCTGCCCGCCTCCCGCGACCTCGCCACCCTCGTGGTGGCCCTGGAGGTCGCCTCCCTGCCCGCGTTCGCCCTCGTCGGCATCCGGCACGGCGACCGCAAGTCCTCCGAAGCGGCCCTGAAGTTCTTCCTGTCGTCGGTCACCGCCACCGCGGTCAGCCTGATGGGCATCAGCTTCGTGTACGCCTCCACGGGCACCCTCTACCTGACCCAGGTCGCCGACCGGATCCAGCACGTACCCGGGCAGCTCCACACGCTCGTGCAGGCCGGTGTCGTCCTCACCCTCGTCGGCTTCGCCTTCAAGACGGCCGCCGTCCCCTTCCACTTCTGGGTGCCCGACACCTACGTGGGAGCTCCGCTCCCCGTCGCCGCCTACCTGTCGGTCGTCGGCAAGGCGGTCGGCTTCTCCGGCCTGATCCTCGTCACCGTCGTCGCGCTGCCGTCGTACGGCGACGTCTGGGGCCCCGCCCTGGCCGCACTGGCCGCCCTCACCATGACCGTGGGCAACGTCGGCGCCCTGCGGCAGCAGGCCACGCGCGCGTACAGCGCCGTACGGCTGCTCGCCTGGTCCTCCGTGGGCCAGGCCGGCTATCTCCTGGTGCCGATCGCCGCCGCCGGGTACGCCGAGGACCCCCAGAAGGCGATCGGCTCCACCGTCGCGTACGCCCTCATGTACGCCGCCGTGAACCTCGGCGCCTTCGCGGTGGCCGCCGTGGTGGGCCGTACGAAGTCCCTCAACCGCGTCTCGGACTACCGGGGCCTGTACGCGTCCAACCCCCTGGCCGCCCTGACCCTGGCCTTCTTCCTGCTCTGCCTGGCCGGACTGCCGCCCGGCGTCATCGGTCTCTTCGCCAAGGTCACCGTCTTCTCGGCGGCCGTGGACGCCGGCCTCGGCTGGCTGGCCGTGGTCATGGCCGTCAACGTGGTGATCGCGCTCTTCTACTACCTCCAGTGGACGGCCCTGCTGTTCCGCGCCCCCGAGGGCGAGCCCGCCAAGCACCACGTCCCCGCCCCGCTCACGGCCGCGATCACGCTCACCGCGGTCCTCGGTGTCGCCCTGTCGGGAGCACCCCAGCTGGTGCTGCGCTTCGCGGCCACGGGCCTGTTCTGAGTCCTCCCCGCGCAGGTGGGGTGCGCGGCCCCACGCGCGCGGGGCGCCGCCCATGGCCTACGTCACCCGGACGGCCCACCGGCGCCGCCGTACGCACAAGGGAACTAGAGGCCGCCGCCTGGCGTTGACCAGTGCGGGAGGGTCCACTGGATGTGACACCAAGGCACCAGTGGCTCCGGAGACAGACAAGCAGCTCAGCAAGCAAAGGGTTCCCCTGCTGCACCACTTGGAGGGCGTACCGTGCACCGCCGGCACAACGGGCTCAGGACGGCAGTACTCCTCGGGGGACTGTCCGCACTCATCATCGTCATCGGCAGCTTCTTCGGCCGCACGGGGCTGATCGTCGCCGTCCTTGTCGCGCTGGGCACCAACGCGTACGCGTACTGGAACAGCGACAAGCTGGCACTGCGCGCGATGCGTGCCCGCCCGGTGAGCGAGTTCGAGGCACCCGCCCTTTACCGCATGGTCCGTGAGCTCTCCACCCAGGCCCGCCAACCCATGCCCCGCCTGTACATCTCCCCGACGGAGGCGCCCAACGCCTTCGCGACGGGCCGCAACCCGCGCAACGCCGCCGTGTGCTGTACAGAGGGCATCCTGCGCATCCTGGACGAGCGCGAGCTGCGCGGCGTGATCGGCCACGAGCTCAGCCACGTCTACAACCGCGACATCCTCATCTCGTCGGTCGCCGGCGCCCTCGCCTCGGTGATCATGTTCCTGGTCAACTTCGCCTGGCTCATCCCGATCGGCCGCTCCGACGACGACGACGGCCCCGGCCTGCTCGGCCTGCTGCTCATCATGATCCTGGGGCCACTCGCGGCCAGCGTCATCCAACTGGCCATCAGCCGCTCACGGGAGTACGAGGCCGACGCATCGGGCGCCCAGCTGACCGGCGACCCGCTCGCCCTGGCCGGCGCCCTGCGCAAGCTGGACGCCGGCACCAAGCAGCTCCCGCTGCCGCCCGAGCCCAGGATCGAGACCGCGAGCCACATGATGATCGCGAACCCCTTCCGCCCGGGACAGGGACTGTCCAAGATGTTCTCGACGCATCCGCCGATGGCGGACCGGATCGCCCGGCTCGAGAAGATGGCAGGGCGCAACCGGTGAAGGCCATCCTGAACGCGGGGACAGTGTCCTGCCAGGCGTCCGCATGACGGGGGTGTCAGGCACTTCGTCCTCCCCGCTCCTCGGCCGCTGACTCCCCCTGAATTCGCGCCCGTTGGCCGGGGTCCTCGGCGGTTCCGGCTGCGATGAGAGCAGCGCCGGGGTGGCCCGGAGGGACTTGGGGTCAGTGTGCCTGAGCAGCCTGGTAGGTCTTGCAGCCCTGCCGATGAGTAGCCGTACTCATGCCGGAGCCCGCCCTCAGGTCCACTGTGGAGATCACCAACTCCGACAGATCCGAAGGGGCCCTCAATGCCGAATGCCTCCCGCCGGCGCCGCATCCCCCGCCTGCGCCGACTCCTTGCGCTTGCCACGGACAACCGGCTCGCCCGGGGCTATCTGGCCGTACTCGCCGCCTCCGTCCTGGTCATGTTCCTCTTCCCGGACAGTGGCTTCGCCTCAGCCCCTCTGATGCTCACGGCACCCCTCTCCTTCCTGGGTGTGCTCCTCCCCTTCGGTCCCGGCACCGGGGGCGGCAGGGCGGTCGAGGTGCTCGCCATCGGCCTGTGGACCGTATGGCTCCTTCTGTGCGCCCTCGTGAACGCCGCCGTACTGGGCGCCCTCGTTGCGAGGTCCGCGACCACCGCACCGGCCGGCGCGCGTGGCTCCCTCCCGCGCATCCCGGATCTCTCCGAGCAGGGGGGAACGGACCCGGCGCGTTCTGCGCGCCCCCGCCTTCGAGGACTGACGGCCCTGCCGGCCCCCGCGGTGGACAACTGGCTCGCACGCGGGTACCTCGCGGTGGTCACGGCGGCACTGGGGTCCTTCCTGTACGCCGTCTACTTCTCGCCGGACCCCGGGTTCGCCGGGATCTGGCCGCTGATGGCCACGGCACCGCTGGGCATCCTCGCCTCCCTGGTGGCGGCTGCCGCGGAGTACTCCTCGCTCTCCTGGCTGAGCCCGTTGATCTTCTCTGTCGGCGTGGCACTGTCCGGGCTGGTCAACGCCACCCTGCTGGGCTTGCTCGCTCGCAGGCTGCGGGCGAGGGAAGCGAGCCCGGCCACCTGAGGGACCGGGGCGGACCGGAGCCCGCTGCGGCCGGCCCGGCCTGGGGTCGCCGAGCCGCTCGGCCTTCGTCCTGGACGGTTGCCGGTCCTCCACGGCCCTGAGGAGCCGGCCCACGGTGAAGTCCTCCCGCCCGCCCATGCAGCCGGCCCCGGACCGAGCCACTTCGCGGGCGTTGAAGCGCCCCTCGAAGAACGCGCGCCAGGGAGCAGGCACCGGGATCCATGTCGGTGAACAGGGCCTCGGCCTGCGCCGTCCGGGCAACCGGGGGACGATGGATCCAGGCGCACCATTCGGCCCGGGACACCGGGAACCTGCCTGATCTTCCTTCTGCACTCATGAGCGAAGTGATGCTGACATGTCCGAAACATTGCAGAGCCCTGCCTGGCGACGGATCCCCGAGGACGTGGCGGGCGCAGCACTCACGGCGGCAAGGGCCGCCGGGCGCGTAGCCCTTCACCCCAAGCCGGCGATCGACCGGGTCCGCGAGCTGTCCGGGATCATGCCCGCGCTGAGTCAGGCGGTGAAGCCGATCCTGACCGGGCGGATGGACGACTGGCGTGGCGAGTACGCCTACACGCTCGGCGAGCAGGCGTTCGTCTACGGCTTTCCGTACATCTACTACGCCCAGCTGAGGCACGCTTGGGTGACGCAGCCGCGAAACCCGTCGACGATTCCGTATGCGGCTGTCAATCACTTCTGGCACGCCGAGCGGCTGCTGGATGCGACCTATCGCGACGGCGGGTGCCCCAACAACGACACTCTGTATTCGGTGGCCTGGGTGGATCTCGGCAGCGAGCCGGTCATCCTGTCCCATCCGGACATGGGCGATCGTTACTTCACCTTCGAGCTGGTCGGAATCACGTCCGACAACTTCGACTACGTCGGTCAGCGCACCACTGGTTCCGGCGCGGGCGGCTTCGCCCTCGTCGGCCCCGGCTGGGAGGGGAAACTTCCCGGCGGGGTGCGGCGTTTGAAGAAGGCGCCCAGTCGCTGGGTCCTCGTCCTCGGCCGCACCCTCGTCAGCGGCCCGGACGACGTACCACGCGTCCGGGAACTCCAGAAGCAGTACGGGCTCACCCCGCTCAGCCTGTTCGGTGAGCCGGACGCGAAGGTCCCCGAGAGCCGTGACGTCCTGACGCCGATCCCGGCGGCGGAGGATCCGCTGGGCCCGTGGAAGACCCTGAACGCCATGCTGGCCGAGAATCCCCCGCCGTCCCACCACGACCTCCTTCTCCAGCAGTTCGCCCGGATCGGCATAGGTCCCGGCCTCGACGTCGAGGCACAGCCCGACACGGTCAAACGAAGCCTGACCCGGGCCGCCGCCGTCGGGTTGCCCATGCTCAGGCAGCAGATACTCAGCGGCGACTGGGCCCACCTCGTTCACGGCTGGCGCTACCCGCCCGCGCAGATGGGGCGTTTCGGCGACGACTTCCTCAAACGAGCCGCCGACCAGGCGCTGATCGGCGTTGCCGCCAACGACCCGGCCGAGGCGGTCTACTTGCTCAACTTCGAGGACGCGGGCGGCAACAAGCTGACCTCCGACGGTCGGTACGAACTGCACTTCGACAGCGACGCGCTGCCTCCGGTGGATGCCTTCTGGTCGCTGACCGCCTACGGGGAGGACATGAACCTGATCCCCAACCCGGCCGATCGGTACTCGCTGGGCGACCGCTCCGAGGGTCTTCAGTGGGACGCCGATGGCGGACTGACCATCCGACTGCAAAGTGAGCCGCCCGGCCCGGACCAGGAAGCCAACTGGCTGCCCACCGCGACGGAAGGCACCTGGTTCGTGGCCCTTCGCATGTACCGGCCCCGCCCCGAGGTGATCGACGCGACCTGGGAATGCGCCCCACTGACCCGCGTCGCCTGACGTCCGAGCGTCGGCAGATCCGTCACCGGCCACCGGCCCGGCGTTCGATCAGCGGTCCCCGTCCGCGGGCACGCCCCACATGTCAGAAGCGCGAGGCAAGTGCTACCGCTCGGCGGCGGCCCGCTCAGCGTCCGCCGAACCCCTGATCCGTCGCAACCACCTCACGCCCGAGCGGCATGAGCGAGATCGGGATGAGCTTCAGGTTGGCCCATCCAAAGGGGATCCCGACGATGGACAGGAACAGCGGGATGCTCGTGATCAGGTGGCCCAGAGCCAACCACCAGCCTGCGAAGATCACCCAGATCACGTTTCCGATGAACGATCCCGCCCCGGCGTCCGGACGGTCCACAGTGGTGCGTCCGAACGGCCACAGGACGAAACCGGCGATACGCAGCGACGCAATGCCGAACGGGATGGTGATGATCAAGACGAAGCAGATCAGTGCCGCGATCAGGTACCCGATCGCCATCCAGATGCCGCAGAAGACGAGCCACAGGACGTTGAGCAGCAGGTTGAACACCTTCATGATCGGCACCTCTCGGGGTCGCTCCGCTGGCACTGCCGGCTGACACAAGTATCAGCTGGTCATGCGTTCAGGCGGAACCGCAGCGCTCCTGTGGCGTGATCGGGAACGTTCCGAGACGATCCGCTCGGCACAGCGGCCACCGGCCACCCGCGTCGGCGTCCACGCCCTGCGGTCCTTCGGGTGCACGGCGGCCGGGCGGCGCGCCGCCGGAGTCCCTTCAGCTGTTTCCGCCGCGCCCCGCCCACCGACGTACGCCGTACGCTCCTGCCCCCACGGCCAGCACTCCGGCCCCGACGGCCACCGAGGCCGCCGGCAGCGCGAACGCCAGTGTCACGCACCCCAACAGCCCCACCACCGGGACCACACGCGACCGGGGAGCCGGGCTCAGCGTCCAGGCCGATGCGTTGGCCACCGCGTAGTAGGCCAGCACGCCGAAGGACGAGAAGCCGATGGCGCCTCGCACGTCCACCGTCGCGGCGAGCACGGTGACGACCGCTCCGACGGCCAGTTCGGCCCGGTGGGGGATCTGGGAGCGCGGATGGACGGCGGCCAGGGCCCGGGGCAGATGGCGGTCGCGGGCCATGGCCAGCGTCGTCCGGGACACGCCCAGGATCAGCGCGAGCAGCGACCCGAGCGCCGCGACCGCGGCTCCCGCCCGCACCACGGGCGCCAGGGCCGGTACTCCGGCCGCCTTCACGGCCTCGGCCAGCGGAGCGCTCGCCCGGCCGAGACCCTCCGCGCCGAGCACGGAGAGGACGGCGACGGCCACGCACGCGTACACCGCCAGCGCGATACCGAGGGCCAGCGGGATCGCGCGGGGAATGGTGCGCGCCGGATCCCGTACCTCCTCGCCCAGGGTCGCGATCCGCGCGTATCCGGCGAACGCGAAGAACAGCAGACCCGCCGCCTGAAGCACCCCGCCCACGCCCGACGGGAGGCCGATGCCCAGCCGGCCGGCCTCGGCCTGTCCGGAGCCGAGACACACCACCACGACGGACGCGAGGACCGCCAGCACCACGGCCACGATCGCCCGGGTCAGCCAGGCGGACTTCTGGATGCCGCCGTAGTTCACCGCGGTCAGCACCACCACGGCTGCGACGGCGACGGCGTGCTCCTGCCCCGGCCAGACGTACGTGCCCACGGTGAGCGCCATGGCCGCGCAGGAGGCCGTCTTCCCGACCACGAACGCCCAGCCGGCCAGATACCCCCAGAAGTCCCCGAGCCGCTCGCGCCCGTACACGTACGTGCCGCCGGAGGCCGGGTACAGGGCGGCCAGCCGAGCCGAGGACATGGCGTTGCAGTAGGCCACCAGGGCCGCGAGGGCCAGTCCGACGAGCAGCCCCGACCCGGCCGCCCGTGCGGCGGGCCCCAGTGCGGAGAAGACCCCGGCTCCGATCATCGAGCCGAGTCCTACGACGACGGCGTCCCGCACCCCCAGAGTGCGTCGCAGGCGGGATTCGGTGCGTGTCATGCGGCGCACCCTACTGATCCCTGCAACCGCTCGGTGCACCCGTGACGTCTTCTTGGTCGATACGGCACGAACACGCGCGCGAGCGCCCCGGACCACGGCACGGCAAGGCCTGCGAAGCGCAGCCCGGCCCGGATGCAAGTCACAGGGCCGGGACAGTGCGAACACAGGGCGGGAGGGCAGGTTCACGGTATGAGCATCATCGGTTGGATCATCCTGGGACTGTTGGCCGGAGCCATCGCGAAGATCCTGCTGCCGGGCCGCGACCCCGGCGGCTTCATCGGAACGACGCTGATCGGCGTCGCGGGCGCGTTCATCGGGGGCTGGATCTCGGCCCGCTGGCTGGACCACCCGATCTCCAAGAACTTCTACGACGGCGCCACCTGGGCCGCCGCCATCGGCGGCTCACTGGTCCTGCTGATCGTCTACCGCATCCTGTTCGGCAACTCGCGCGACTGAGCGCGCCCCTGACCGCAGCCGGCAGGCGGGAAGGGTGGGCACCTGACAGGTGCCCACCCTTCCTCGTGCCCCGCCCCGTCAACTACCGGTAGTTCACGAACTGCAGTGCGAAGTCGAAGTCCTGACCCTTCAGGAGGGCGATCACGGCCTGCAGGTCGTCCCGGCTCTTGGAGCTGACGCGCAGCTCTTCACCCTGAACCTGGGCCTTGACACCCTTGGGGCCCTCGTCCCGGATGATCTTCGCCACCTTCTTCGCGTTCTCCTGGGAGATGCCCTCCTGGATCGACGCGAAGATCTTGTACTCCTTGCCGGAGAGCTGAGGCTCGCCCGCGTCCAGCGCCTTCAGCGAGATGCCGCGCTTGATCAGCTTGGACTGGAAGACGTCGAGGATGGCCTTGACCCGCTCCTCGGAGTTCGCCTGCATCAGGATCTTCTCGCCGGACCAGGCGATCGAGGCGCCCACGCCCTTGAAGTCGTAGCGCTGCGAGACCTCCTTGGCGGCCTGGTTGAGGGCGTTGTCGACCTCCTGCCGCTCGACCTTCGAGACGATGTCGAAACTGGAGTCGGCCATGTCCTGTGGCTCCTTGTATCCGGGTGCGTATCGGGTGCGTGTCGGCGTGCGTGGGGGTGGCCGCCGAGCCCGGCACTGAGCCGGGCCGCATCCGCACCAGCCTAGCCACCCCGAGTCCTCCGGGCGCCGGTCAATCGAGTGGCGAAGCACCCCTCGGCATCGGGTATTGTTTACGTCGTTGCCAGGGAGCACCGCCGAGAAGCGGTTCGATGTGGCAGCAAACCCCGGCGGTGTGCCCGAGCGGCCAAAGGGAGCAGACTGTAAATCTGCCGGTTCTACCTTCCCAGGTTCGAATCCTGGCGCCGCCACACTGGGGAAGACCCCCTCCGATCTGCGGAAACGCAGGATGGAGGGGGTCTCTTCGTGTTGGGGCGATCACTCGGGGCGGCGGGGCGGGGTGACGTGTCTCACGTACTGCGCGGCATGCCGGCGCCGTGGAACTTGCCGAGGGGCCGATCGAGTGCAGCCCGCGGTGCGGTGGCACGGCGTCGGCACGGAGTCTCGTGACCAGCGTTGTGCCGGGGGTTCCCCGGGTGCGCGTAAGGCGCGCTGGAGCGCGCGGGTCAGAGGCAAGGCGGCGAGAGCGGGTGGGCCCTCTGCGAGGAGCATCGTGCTCCGTCAACGGTCCTGAACCGCGTAAGTCCCGTCGGCCGGCACCCGGTTCAGGGCCGTGCCGGCACAGGAGCGACCGGGTACGTGCCGCCCGCTCCGGGACACACTGGCCCCATGCCCTTCCGTCGTAGAACCTGTCCGGTCTGCCGTCGCGAAATCGCCGTCGTCGCGGGGCGTTTCGCGCGGCACGATCCGCCCGCGGCGCGGGGGAGCGGGGAGCTGGTGTCCTGTGCCGGGTCGCGTCGGCAGGCACAACTGGAAGCGGTCCAGCCTTCGTTGGACGGTTACGCCGTACCGGAATTCCCCGGACAGCTGCCCCTCTTCTGAACGGGCCCGCGGTCCGGGGGCAACCTCAGTTCCCCGCCACCGACTTCACGGCCACCGACACCGGCGTCGACCCGCCGACCAGCTCCAGGGTCAGGCCGGCCGTCGCCGAGGTGTCGACGAGCTCCGCCAGAACGGCGGCCACGTCGTCGCGCGGGACCGCGCCCCTGCCGGTGTGTGCTTCCAGGCGCACGAGGCCGGTCCCGGCGTCGTCCGTCAGTGCGCCGGGGCGCAGGATCGTCCAGTCCAGGGCATCGAGGCCGCTGATGTACGCGTCGGCCTCGCCCTTCGCCCGCAGGTACACGTCGAACACGTCGTCGCCCTTGTGCGCGGGATCCGCGCCCATCGAGGAGACGACCACGAAACGGCGTACGCGCGCGCGTACCGCCGCGTCCGCGAACAGCGTCGCCGCGCCCTTGTCCACCGTGTCCTTGCGGGCCGCGCCGCTGCCCGGGCCCGCGCCCGCCGCGAAGACCGCCGCGTCCGCGCCCTGCAGGTGTGCCGCGACCTCCTCCACCGTGGCCGACTCCAGGTCGAGCAGGACCGGTTCGGCTCCGGCCTCCCGCAGGTCGTCACCCTGCTCGGCCTTGCGGATGATCCCCGCGGGTTCGTCCCCGCGCGCGGAGAGCAGCCGCTCCAGCCGCAGCGCGATCTGACCATGACCCCCAGCAATGACAATGCGCATGTTTCCGACCGTACGCCCGAAGAACGCCGTCCGCCGCACGACTTCAGTGCCGCCCCGGCAGTCGTGTCCGGGGGTGAGGGGCGAGGGGCGAGAGGTGGGGCATCCCCGGGGTGCCGCCCAGGACACCTCGTCTACTGGGAAACTTCGCCCCGCCCCTGCCGAGGCAGCCCCAGCTCCGCCGTTGCCGCCGAGTTGCAGTACTCCCGTACCGCGCTGGTGCGGGCCACCACGCGGCCCCGGTGCACCACGATCCGGCTGTACGCCAGGGAGAGGGCGCCCGCCAGGTCGTGGCCGCGTACGGCGAGGAGTTCGGCGGGAAACCCGGCCTCCACGCGTACCTCCGGGAGGCCGAGGACCGAACGGGCGGAGGTGCTCACCGCGTCGTAGGCGTCCTCGGGGCGCAGGCCGTAGCGGGAGGACAGGAGATAGGCCGCCTCCAGCGGGTCGCCGCGGCCGACGGGATTGGAGACGTCCCGCAGGGCGCCGCTGCCGGCCGCGACCCTGACCCCGGCCGCGCGCAGCAGCCGCACCGGAGCCGTACCCCGCCGCTCCACGCCCCCGCAGCCGCCCTGGGGCAGACACACCACCGCGACCCCGGTGGCGGCCAACCGGTCCGCGACGCGTGAGGCCGCCTCGGTGGGCAGGCGGGCCAGCCCGGCGCAGGGGCCGAGGGTCACGCCGGGGCGCAGGCCGCCCGCCATCGCCGCGAGCCGGGCCAGGCGGGCCGGGTCGGCGGCGTCCGTGTGCAGGTCGACGGGGCAGCCGTGCTCGGAGGCCACCTCCAGGACCGCCTCCACGTATCCCGTGGGATCGGGGTCCAGATCCGGACAGCCGCCCACCACCGTGGCGCCCATCTTCACCGCGTCCCGCAGTATCGCGAGTCCCTCCGCTCCGGCCACGCCGGTCAGCACTCTCGGCACGGCCACCGTCGTCAGATCCGTCAGACCGCGCAGCGACCGCCGCGTCTGCAGTACGGCGCTCAGGGCGCCCAGCGCCGGGACGTCGCCCACGCGCACATGCGCCCGCAGGGCCGTGGCCCCGTGGCCCAGTTGCAGGAGGGCGGCCTCCGTGGATCGGCGCTGGACGTCCTCCGGGTCGTACGAGACCGGTCCGCCGGCGTCGGCGGACAGCGCGGAGTCCGCGTGTGCGTGCGGTTCGGCCGGGGCGGGGAGGAGCAGATAGCCGGCGAGGTCCACGCGCGTGCCGACGGCGCGGGCCGGCCCCGGTGCCAGGCTGCCGGCCGTGCCGACCGCCTCGATGCGCCCGCCGCCCAGCCGCACGTCCACGGTCCGGCCGTCGGTGAGCCGGGCCCCGCACAGCAGCAGGGTGGCCCCGTCGGACTGTCCCGAGGACCCCGACGAGTTCGACGACGGAGGGGGCGGCTGCGGCTGGCTGTCGGGCATCGCGCTCCAGGGGCTCGGGGGTCCAGGGGCCGGGGGGCAAGAGGCTCGGGGACCGTGCACGGGGGACGCAAGATCACGCAGAGTGAGTCGAGCCTAGGGTGGCGAACCGCGCGGGGCGGGGAGGAGCGCAATAGTCGTACCGGCGTGGTCCGTCGTACCGAAGCGGGCCGGTCACGGGCGGGGGCGGCGCCTGCGCGAGGTGCGCGCGGGGCCGCCGGGAAGCCCGGGAGCGGGGGCCGGGAGGGCAGCCCGAAACGGATTTGGGTGAACGGCTGCCGAGCGTGTAATGTCTTCATCGCTCGCCCCAATAGCTCAGTCGGCAGAGCGTCTCCATGGTAAGGAGAAGGTCTACGGTTCGATTCCGTATTGGGGCTCTGGTGTGAGAGGTCCCCGCCGCAAGGCGGGGCTCGATCGCATCAAAGCGGTGTAGCTCAGTCGGTAGAGCAAGCGGCTCATAATCGCTGTGTCACCGGTTCAAGTCCGGTCACCGCTACTGACAGTAGCCGATTGCGGGGTCGGTCCTTCGATCGGCTACTCTTTCTTGCGTTGAAATTGACCCATCCGTTCGTCAAGGAGCACTCACGTGGCTGCCACCGACGTCCGCCCGAAGATCACGCTGGCCTGCGTGGAGTGCAAGGAGCGGAACTACATCACCAAGAAGAACCGGCGTAACAACCCGGACCGTCTTGAGATGAAGAAGCACTGCCCGCGTTGCAATGCGCACACCGCGCACCGCGAGACGCGATAAATCAGGCTCGTACGACGAGGCCGCTCCCGAGTGATCGGGGGCGGCCTCGCGTCGTTCAGTGACCCAGTACCGGTCAGTAGAGGTCAGCAGAGCAACCAGGAGGTGCCGAGCCCATGGCGCTCGACCAGTCCTTCGTGGGACGGACCTACCCGCCCACCGATCCCTATGAGGTCGGCCGGGAGAAGATCCGCGAGTTCGCGGAGGCCGTCGGAGACGGAAGTCCGGTGTACACCGACCCGGAGGCCGCCAAGGCGCTCGGGTACCCGGATGTGATCGCTCCGCCGACCTTCGTGTTCTCGATCACCTTCAAGGCGGCCGGACAGGTCGTCCAGGACCCGCAGTTGGGCCTGGACTACAGCCGGGTCGTGCACGGCGACCAGAAGTTCGCCTACAAGCGCCCCGTGCGCGCCGGTGACCGGCTCACGGTGACCTCGACCATCGAAGCCGTGAAGTCCATGGCGGGCAACGACATCCTGGACATCCGCGGCGAGGTCCACGACGAGGCCGGCGAGCACGTCGTGACCGCCTGGACCAAGCTCGTGGCCCGTGCGGCCGAGGAGGCGTGAGAAACCGATGACGGCCAGGATCGCTTACGACGACGTCGAGGTCGGCACCGAGCTGCCGGCGCAGTCCTTCCCCGTGGACCGGGCCGCGCTCGTCCAGTACGCAGGGGCCTCAGGGGACTTCAACCCCATCCACTGGAACGAGAAGTTCGCCAAGGAGGTGGGCCTGCCGGACGTCATCGCGCACGGCATGTTCACCATGGCCGAGGCCGTCCGCGTCGTCACGGACTGGACCGGCGACCCGGGGGCGCTCGTCGACTACGGCGTCCGGTTCACCAAGCCCGTCGTCGTCCCGAACGACGACAAGGGTGCCGTGATCGAGGTGTCCGGCAAGGTGGGCGCGAAGCTCGACGACAAGACCGTGCGGGTCGACCTGACGGTGACCAGTGACGGGCAGAAGGTGCTCGGAATGTCGCGGGCCGTCGTGCGACTGGCCTGAGCGAGAGCGCGCGGTAAGGGGCGTCCTCCCTGGTGAGGCGCCCCTTACGCGTTCCCGCGAGAGTCCTCCGGCGATCCGTCTTGACTTAGTTAGTGATTGAGTACTAACTTACTCGCATGGCCAGGATGAGTGCGGAGGAGAGGCGCGAGAGCGTCGTACGCGCCGCGATCGCCGAGTTCGCGCAGAGGGGCTACTACGGCACCTCCACCGAGGCGATCGCCAAGCGGGTGGGTGTCTCGCAGCCGTATCTCTTCCGCCTGTTCCCGGGCAAGAAGGCGATCTTCGCCGCCGCCTCGCTGCGCTGCATGGAGGACGTGTGCAACGTCTTCGAGGAGGCGACCAAGGGGCTGGACGGCGAGGAGGCCGTGCGTGCCATGGCCAACGCGTACGTGCGCCTGATCCAGGAGCACCCGGAACGGCTCCAGATGCAGATGCAGGCGTACATCGCCGTCGCGGCCGCCGAGGCGGAGGGCGATCACGAGTTCGGCGAGGCGGTGCGCGCCGGCTGGATGAGGCTCTGGGAGACCGTGCATCTGCCGCTGGGGGCCGATGTGGGTGAGACGACCAACTTCATGGCCTACGGGATGCTCATCAACACCCTCACGGCCATGGGGTTTCCGCCGGACCACCAGGTCTGGCAGGGGATGTATCCGACCGCCCGGGTCACGGGCCGGCTGGAGAAGTAGGGCGACAGGGAGGGGCGGTCCGCCGCCTTTTCATGGGCGCCGAAGTTAGTAATCAATAACTAATCATTGATCGTGGAATCACGCTCTGGGGGAGCGATGTCACAGCAGACCGAACGGCAGACGGAACAGCGGACCGAACCGACCACCACGCGTCGCGGCCAGGTCGTCTGGGCCCTCGTCATCACCAGCGTCGCCGGGTTCATGGCGTCCCTGGACAACCTCGTCGTCACCACAGCCCTGCCCTCCATCCGCAGGGACCTCGGCGGAGCGCTGGACGACCTGGAATGGACCGTGAGCGCCTACACGCTCACCTTCGCCGTCCTGCTGATGTTCGGCGCCGCCCTCGGCGACCGCTTCGGCCGCCGCCGGCTCTTCCTCGCCGGGCTCACCGTCTTCACCGGCGCCTCCGCGGCGGCGGCCATGGCACCCGGCATCGACTCCCTGATCGCCGCCCGCGCGGTGCAGGGCGTCGGCGCGGCCGTGATGATGCCACTGACGATGACCCTGCTCACGGCGGCCGTACCCGCCGCCAAGCGCGGCATGGCGTACGGCATCTGGGGCGCCGTCAACGGCCTCGCTGTCGCCTCCGGACCGCTCATCGGCGGCAGCCTGACCGAACACGTCTCCTGGCACTGGATCTTCTGGCTGAACGTCCCGCTCGGTCTGGCCCTGCTGCCGCTCGCCCGCCTCCGCCTCGCCGAGTCCTACGGCGCCGGCGCCCGGCTCGACATCCCCGGCACCCTCCTCGCCAGCGGCGGTCTCTTCGGTCTCGTCTACGGCCTGGTCCGCGGACCCGCCGACGGCTGGACCAGCTCCCTCGTGCTGACCGGGCTGATCGCGGGTGCCGCCCTGCTGACCGCCTTCGTCGTGCACGGCTCCCGCGCCGAGAACCCGATGCTCCCCATGCGACTGTTCCGCTCCCGTGCCTTCGCGGGGATCAACGCCGCCAGCCTGCTGATGTTCCTGGGGATGTTCGGGTCGATCTTCCTGCTCAGCCAGTACATGCAGGGTGTGCTCGGCTACTCGCCGACCGAGGCGGGCCTGCGGATGCTGCCCTGGACCGGTATGCCGATGCTCGTCGCGCCCATCGCGGGGATCCTCTCCGACCGCATCGGCGGCCGCCCCGTCGTCGCCACCGGACTCTTCCTGCAGGCGATCGGACTCGGCTACCTGGCCTACGTGGACACCGCCACCGCCTCCTACGCCGCCCAGCTGCCCGCCCTGATCATCAGTGGCATCGGCATGGCCCTCTACTTCGCCCCCGCCGCCAACCTGGTGATGTCCAGCGTCCGCCCGCAGGAGCAGGGCATCGCCTCCGGCGCCAACAACGCGCTGCGCGAGGTGGGCGGCGCGCTCGGCATCGCGGTCATGTCGTCGATCTTCTCGGCCCAGGGCGGCTACGAATCCGCCCAGTCCTTCGTCGACGGCCTGCGGCCCGCACTGGTCACCGGCTCCGGAGTGGTCGCCCTCGCCGCGGTGGCCGCCCTGGTGATCCCGGCCCGGCGCCGCGCCGCGCGGCTCGTGACGGCCGGCGAGCGGGTCCAGATGCCGCAGGCGAGGCCGTAGACGGAGTCGTTGGCCTGGGCCACGAGTTCGTCCTCGTCGTCGTACGGGAGGGCGACGAGGACCGGGCCGAAGATCTCCTC
>NZ_JBHYKH010000062.1:8020-26637 GCF_042741275.1 Streptomyces sp. NPDC058964 | reverse complement strand
GGGGGGGGCGTCCGCTGGGTTGGCGACAACAACGAAGGTGGGGCGGCCCCCTACACCAGGGGGCCGCCCCATCGTCGTGCCGGAGACTAGCCGAGCGCCTTGCCCGGCAGCTCCACCTTCGCGCCCAGCTCCATGAGCTTCTCCATGAAGTTCTCGTAGCCGCGGTTGATGAGGTCGATGCCGTGGACACGGGACGTGCCCTGGGCCGCCAGCGCGGCGATCAGGTACGAGAAGCCGCCGCGGAGGTCCGGGATGACCAGGTCGGCGCCCTGCAGGCGGGTGGGGCCCGAGACGACCGCGGAGTGCAGGAAGTTGCGCTGGCCGAAGCGGCAGTCGGAGCTGCCCAGGCACTCGCGGTAGAGCTGGATGTGAGCGCCCATCTGGTTCAGCGCGGAGGTGAAGCCCAGCCGGGACTCGTAGACCGTCTCGTGGATGATCGACAGACCCGTGGCCTGCGTGAGGGCCACCACCAGCGGCTGCTGCCAGTCCGTCTGGAAGCCGGGGTGCACGTCCGTCTCCAGCGCGATGGACTTCAGCTGGCCGCCCGGGTGCCAGAAGCGGATGCCCTCGTCGTCGATCTCGAAGGCACCGCCCACCTTCCGGTAGGTGTTGAGGAACGTCATCATCGAACGCTGCTGAGCGCCGCGGACGTAGATGTTGCCCTCGGTCGCCAGCGCCGCCGACGCCCAGGACGCGGCCTCCAGCCGGTCCGCCAGGGCGCGGTGGGTGTAGCCGCCGAGGCTCTCCACACCGGTGATGCGGATCGTGCGGTCGGTGTCCATCGCGATGATCGCGCCCATCTTCTGCAGAACGCAGATCAGGTCCTCGATCTCCGGCTCGACGGCCGCGTTGGACAACTCGGTGACGCCCTCGGCCATTACGGCCGTCAGCAGCACCTGCTCGGTCGCGCCGACGGACGGGTAGGGCAGCCGGATCTTCGTGCCGCGCAGACCCTTCGGAGCCTCCAGGTACTGGCCGTCGGCGCGCTTCTCGATGGTCGCGCCGAACTGGCGCAGCACGTCGAAGTGGAAGTCGATCGGCCGTCCGCCGATGTCGCAGCCGCCCAGGCCCGGGATGAAGGCGTGGCCGAGACGGTGCAGCAGGGGGCCGCAGAAGAGGATCGGAATGCGCGAGGAACCCGCGTGGGCATCGATGTCAGCGACGTTGGCGCTCTCCACATGGGTCGGATCGAGCACCAGCTCGCCGGGCTCGTCACCCGGACGGACCGTCACCCCGTGCAGCTGCAGCAGGCCGCGTACGACACGAACGTCACGGATGTCCGGAACGTTGCGCAGTCGACTCGGCGCACTGCCCAGAAGGGCGGCGACCATTGCCTTCGGCACGAGGTTCTTCGCGCCGCGGACACGGATCTCGCCCTCCAGCGGGGTTCCGCCGTGGACAAGCAGGACATCGTCGTTGACGGTCATGAATCTCGCGTTCCGTGGAGTGGGGCAGGGGCCGGACAGACAGGGTAATCGCCTACCGCCCCCCTGCCGTAAGCCCAAGGACCGCCCAGGATCGCCACAGGTGTGTCACAACACGAACCGTTCCCAAACGGGCACATGGGGTCACCGCCGCGGGCGTGCGCTTGGGGCGCACCGGTGCGCCCTGAGCTGCATTCACCCGCGTACCCGCATTGGCTCCCCACACGAAGGGAAGATGCGGGATCATGTCTGGCATGACCGAGGTGTCCTCGCTCACAGGGCGGTTGCTCGTGGCAACGCCCGCCCTGGCGGACCCGAACTTCGACCGTGCGGTGGTGCTCCTTCTCGACCACGACGAGGAGGGCTCCCTCGGCGTCGTCCTCAATCGTCCGACCCCGGTGGACGTGGGCGACATCCTCGAGGGCTGGGCGGACCTGGCCGGTGAGCCCGGCGTGGTCTTCCAGGGCGGCCCGGTCTCGCTGGACTCCGCGCTCGGCGTCGCGGTCATCCCCGGTGGCGCGTCCGGCGACCGCGCCCCGCTCGGCTGGCGCCGGGTGCACGGCGCGATCGGGCTGGTGGACCTGGAGGCCCCACCGGAGCTGCTCGCCTCGGCCCTCGGGTCCTTGAGGATCTTCGCCGGGTACGCCGGCTGGGGCCCCGGTCAGCTGGAGGACGAGCTGGTGGAGGGCGCCTGGTACGTCGTCGAGTCGGAGCCGGGCGACGTCTCCTCCCCTTCCCCCGAGAGACTCTGGCGGGAGGTGCTGCGCCGCCAGCGCAACGAGCTCGCGATGGTGGCCACCTATCCGGACGACCCTACGCTCAACTGATACGGGTGAGCTTCAGTACCCTTGGCGATATGAGCACTCTCGAGCCCGAGCGCGGGACTGGTACCGGGACCCTCGTAGAGCCGACGCCGCAGGTGTCCCACGGTGACGGCGACCACGAGCGCTTCGCCCACTACGTCCAGAAGGACAAGATCATGGCGAGCGCGCTCGACGGCACGCCCGTCGTGGCGCTGTGCGGCAAGGTGTGGGTGCCGGGCCGCGACCCGAAGAAGTACCCGGTGTGTCCCATGTGCAAGGAGATCTACGACTCCATGGGCAGCGGCGGCGACGAAGGCAAGGGCGGCGACAAGTAGCGCCATCGCCCGCCGGGGCGCTCCGGGCGGACGGAGCATGGCCGCGGTGTCCCCGGTGGAGGGGTGCCGCGGCTCTGCTGTGCCCGGAAGGGTTGCGGTCGTTGCCGCGCGGGCGTCGATCAAACTGCGAGATCCGGGGACCCGGTTGCCGCTGGTACGGGCCGGGCGTGCCGGGCGGTGGAACGGAGACACGGCACCGGCGCGCGCTCCTGCGGCGGCGGGCCGACCCGGCTCCCCGGGCGGGGATGCTCGGGCAGGCCGTCACCGCGCCGCGTGGGCCACGGCACGACCGGCTCTCCGGAGGCCCGGGGCGCACCAGGCTCCCGGGGGTCGAAGCGGCCGCGCGGGTGCCGGGGGCTTGTGATCCGACCTGACCGAGGGGGGCGGCCCGTCTGCGGGGCTCGGCCCGACCGGGAGGAGCCGGCCTGATCGAGGTCCCGGGCATGACCGCGGAACCCGGCCCGGCCGCCGGGTGCCGGGCGACCTTCCTGATGTGTCTGGCATGTCGGGAAAGCTCGCAAGGCGGACCGGTGCTGTTCGCAACCCCCAGCGGACCCGCTTCCCGGGCGACGGGAATTCGCCGCAGGTCTCGTCCGCGGCCTTGTCGTGGCGAGTGGTGTCGTGATCACCTCGGGGCGGCTTCGCGATTCCCGCCGCGACCCCCGTGACGTGATTCCGTTCCGCTCGCGGACCCGGATGCCGATCGTGTGGCGGGGGTTCGCGAATACCGTCGGAGGTGTTCACCCCGTCTCGGCCCGAGGCGGCTACTCGTACAGCGGCGGCCGGTCTCCGGGCCGGGCGGAGCGGTTAGGGACTCACGTGTTGGACGTAATTCCGGCGCCGGGCAACTCGTACTGGAACGAAGCCGGTTACGGGAGTCTGGACCAGGAGACCCGGCTGGAGGCGCGACCCGGCACGGAGGGCGTCGCGCGGTGGCTGCGCGCAACGGTCGGCGCCGCCACGGGCCTGCCGCTCGCGGAGGCATCCGTGACCGCCGGGCGGGACAACAGCATTGTGCTGAGCATCGAACCCGGTCTGCCCCCGGAGGGATACCGCGTCGTCGTGGACGGAAATGCGCGCCGTATCGAGGGCGGTAGCGCGGCCGGTGTCTTCTGGGGTGCCCAGACATTCCGTCAGCTGCTCGGTCCCGACGCCTTCCGGCGGGCTCCCGTACGCCCGGACCAGCACTGGGACCTTCCGTACGTCACGATCGAGGACAGCCCGCGATTTCGCTGGCGCGGCCTCATGCTGGACGTCGCCCGGCACTTCATGCCGAAGGAAGGTGTCCTGCGGTACCTCGATCTGATGGCCGCGCACAAACTGAACGTCTTCCACTTCCATCTGACGGACGACCAGGGCTGGCGGGTCGAGATCAAGCGGTACCCGAAGCTGACCGAGATCGGTTCCTGGCGGGCGCGTACGAAATTCGGCCACCGGGCCTCGCCGCTCTGGGAGGAGAAGCCGCACGGGGGTTTCTACACCCAGGACGACATCCGGGAGATCGTCGCCTACGCCGCCGAGCGGCATATCACCGTCGTGCCCGAAATCGACGTACCCGGCCACTCGCAGGCGGCCATCGCCGCGTATCCGGAACTCGGCAACACCGACGTCATCGACACCACGGCCCTCTCCGTCTGGGACAACTGGGGAATCTCCCCGAACGTACTCGCTCCCACCGACAACACCCTGCGCTTCTACGAGGGGGTGTTCGAGGAACTCCTCGGCCTGTTCCCGGCGGACGCCGCCGAGTTCTCGGCGTTCGTTCACGTGGGCGGCGACGAATGCCTCAAGGACCAGTGGAAGCGGTCGCCGGCCGCGCAGACCCGTATCGGCGAACTCGGACTCGCGGACGAGGACGGGCTGCAGTCCTGGTTCATCGGGCACTTCGCCACGTGGCTCACCGCGCGCGGGCGCAGGCTCATCGGCTGGGACGAGATCCTCGAGGGCGGGCTCCCGGAGGGGGCGGCCGTCTCGTCCTGGCGCGGCTACGAGGGCGGGGTCGCCGCCGCGCGGGCCGGGCACGACGTCGTGATGTGCCCGGAGCAGCAGGTGTACCTGGACTACCGGCAGGCGGCGGGCGAGGACGAACCCGTACCGATCGCGTACGTGCGCACCCTGGAAGACGTCTACCGGTTCGAGCCGGTTCCGCCGGCGCTGGACGAGGACCGGGCCCGCCATGTGCTGGGAGCCCAGGCGAACGTGTGGACCGAGGTGATGGAGGACCCCGCACGCGTGGACTACCAGACCTTCCCCAGGCTCGCCGCCTTCGCCGAGGTGGCCTGGAGCGACCTGCCCGCCCCGGAGGACCGGGACTTCGCCGGGTTCGAGGCGCGGATGGCCGCCCACTACGGGCGACTTGACGCCCTGGGTGTCGCCTACCGCCCGCCCGCCGGGCCCCGGCCCTGGCAGCGGCGCCCCGGAGTGCCCGGCCGCCCCCTCGACGGACCGCCTCCGAACAGGTAATGGAAAAAGACCCCAAGGGTCACCGGAGAGTGTCAATCGGTTCCCACGGGAGATGAGGTACGAAAACGGACTATCTCCCCAGTGAAGTGGGCGAATGCCTCCTAGCGGACCCCCGCGTTCGAGTGTTGCGATGATGTGCCAGAGTTGCCACGTCCGCCCTGTGAGCACGTACCGTACGGCAGCACAGGTGGGACCAGGTGGGGCAGCGGAAGGGGCAGCCGGTTTGACCACGCACGCACCGCAGGCGGCGCAGGCCGTCACGCTGCCCACGACGCTGGACGAGGCTGTGGCGGCGCTCACAGCCATGCCGACCGCGGTGCCCGTCGCGGGCGGCACCGACCTGATGGCCGCCGTGAACTCCGGGCAGCTCAGGCCCGCCGCCCTGGTGGGGCTCGGCCGGATCAGCGAGATCCGCGGCTGGCAGTACCAGGACGGCCACGCGCTGCTCGGCGCCGGCCTCACGCACGCCCGCATGGGCCGCCCCGACTTCGCCGCGCTGATCCCGGCGCTCGCGGCCGCCGCGCGCGCCGCGGGCCCGCCGCACATCCGCAACGCGGGCACCCTGGGCGGCAACATCGCCACGGCCGCGCCCACCGGGGACGCGCTTCCCGTCCTCGCCGCCCTGGAGGCGGCGGTGATCGTCGCGGGTCCCGGCGGGGCCCGCCGGGAGATCCCGGTCTCGCACCTGCTGGCGGGCATGGAGATGCTTCGCGGCGGTGAGCTGATCGGCTACGTGCGCGTGCCGCTGCTGCACGCCCCGCAGGTGTTCCTGAAGGCGACCGGACGGACCGGGCCGGGCCGTGCCCTGGCCTCCGTGGCCCTGGTCCTCGACCCCGCCCGGCGGGCGGTACGGTGTGCCGTCGGTGCCATCGCGCCGATGCCGCTCCGGCCCCTGGACGCCGAACAGTGGGTCGCCCGGCTCATCGACTGGGACAACGACCGCGCGCTCGTCCCCGAGGCCCTGAACGCCTTCGGGGAGTACGTCGCCGCGGCCTGCATCCCCGACCCGGCCCCGGAGGGGGACGGTTCCGTGCCGGCGCTTCCGCCCGCCGTACTGCACCTGCGGCGCACCGTTGCCGCGCTGGCCCGACGAGCACTGGGGAGGGCGCTGTCGTGACCGACGACCAGCACGGAGAGGGCAGGTCCCAGGGCGGCGGCCGCTGGGACCCGCTGCCCCAGGGCGACTACGACGACGGCGCCACCGCCTTCGTGAAGCTCCCCGAAGGGGGCATCGAGGCACTCCTGGCCGCCGACAGCCCGCTGGCGGCGCCCGGCCACGGCTACGTGCCGCCGCAGATAGCGGTGGCTCCCGCCGCGGACGGCGCGACCGACCCCGGGGCGACGGGCACCTGGACGATGCCCGCCGACGGCACGCAGTGGCCCGACCCCAACGCCGCGTCCCGGGGGACCGGCGCGGACGACCGGTTCACGTACAGCCCCGGGTCCACGCAGCACTGGACCTTCGAGGACCCCGCCGCGCCCGCGCCCGGCCACGACGTGACCGGCCAGTGGTCCATCCCCGTCGCCGGCGGCGACCTGCCCGACGAATCGGGCGAGTTCACCCCGTCCTCCCTCGTCGAGCAGTGGGGCGGTACGCCGCCGGCGACCCTGCCCGGCGGCGCGCCCGCGCCCTGGGCGACGGAGGGTGCCGGACAGTCCTGGGCGCAGCAGACGGCGGATCCGCGGACCGGCGAGCACCCGACGGGTGCCGGGCACCTGGCCGACGAGCACTCGGCGTACGCGCCCCCGCTGACTCCCGGTGACACCGGAGACGGCTTCGCGGCCGGCGCCGGATACCCGGAGCCGCCCACCGACGACGACCCCGGAACCCTCGCCGGGCACGACCTGCCGGCCCGCGGCGCGGACTTCCCGCCGACGCCGGACGTGGAGTCCGGCGCCGGCCACGCGTACCCCGCGCAGCGCGCGGGCAGGACGGCCGAACCGGCCGAGGACGCCGAACCGGCCGCGGAGACCGGGCCCGGTGACGCCCAGGAGGCCTCCGAGGGGCCCGCTGGACGCCCCGCGGGCCCCGGCGCCGCCGTTGATGCCGAAGTCGCCCCGGAAGCCCGGGAAACGGCCGTCACGGCCGACGAGGCCGCGGCGGGCGACCCGGAGCACGCGTCCGGTCCGGCGCCTTCGCCCGGCGACGAGGCCCCCCTCCCGCCGCACGACGACCACCCCCTCGCCTCCTTCGTCCTGCGTGTCAACGGCGCCGACCGGCCCGTCACCGACGCCTGGATCGGCGAGTCGCTGCTGTACGTGCTGCGCGAGCGGCTCGGGCTCGCCGGCGCCAAGGACGGCTGCTCGCAGGGCGAGTGCGGGGCCTGCAACGTCCAGGTGGACGGCCGGCTCGTCGCCTCCTGCCTGGTGCCCGCGGTCACCGCGGCCGGCAGCGAGGTCCGCACCGTCGAGGGGCTAGCCGTCGACGGACAGTCCTCCGACGTGCAGCGGGCGCTCGCCAAGTGCGGCGCGGTGCAGTGCGGCTTCTGCGTGCCCGGCATGGCGATGACCGTGCACGACCTCCTGGCCGGCAACCCCGCGCCGACCGACATGGAGGCGCGCCAGGCGCTGTGCGGCAACCTGTGCCGCTGCTCCGGCTACCGGGGCGTCCTGGAGGCGGTCCAGGAAGTCGTGGCCGAACGCGAGGCCCACGCCGCGGCGGAGGCCGAGGCGGACGCGGACGAGCCGCGTATTCCGCACCAGGCGGGTCCGGGTGCCGGCGGCGTCAACCCGTCGGCGTTCGAGGCGTCCGGCCCGCCGGTCCCGCACGACCAGTCCTACGGGCAGGGCCAGTCCTACGGGCAGGGCCAGTCCTACGGGCAGGACCAGTCCTACGGGCAGGACCAGTCCTACGGGCAGGACCAGTCCTACGGACAGGACGGAGGCCAGGCGTGAGCAACGAAGCCGCCACCGTGACCACCGCGGCGGAGGCCGCCGGCGCCCCCGAACCGCTGCCGCACGGCCTCGGCGCCTCCCTGCTGCCGGCCGATGCCCGCGCCAAGACCGAGGGCACCTTCCCGTACGCGGCCGACCTGTGGGCCGAGGGCCTGCTGTGGGCGGCCGTACTGCGCTCCCCGCACCCGCACGCGCGCATCGTGTCGATCGACACCTCCCACGCGCGCGAGATGCCCGGCGTGCGTGCCGTCGTCACCCACGAGGACGTGCCCGGCACCCCCCGGTACGGCCGGGGAACGCCCGACCGCCCGGTGTTCGCCTCCGAGGTCGTACGCCACCACGGCGAGCCCATCGCCGCCGTGGCCGCCGACCACCCGGACACCGCGCGGATGGCCGCGGCGGCCGTCATCGTCGAGTACGAGGTGCTCGACCCGGTGACCGACCCGGAGCAGGCCTTCGAGGCCGAGCCGCTGCACCCGGACGGCAACCTGATCCGGCACATCCCGCTGCGCCACGGCGACCCGGACGCGATCGGCGAGATCGTCGTCGAGGGCCTGTACCGCATCGGCCGCCAGGACCCCGCCCCCATCGGTGCCGAGGCGGGCCTCGCCGTGCCCCGCCCCGACGGCGGCGTCGAGCTCTACCTGGCCTCCACCGACCCGCACACCGACCGCAACACGGCCGCCGCGGTCTACGGTCTGGCCCCCGACCGCGTGAAGATCGTCGTCACCGGCGTTCCCGGCGCCACCGCCGATCGCGAGGACCAGGGCTTCCAGCTCCCGCTCGGCCTGCTGGCGCTCAGGACCGGCTGCCCGGTGAAGCTCACGGCGACCCGCGAGGAGTCCTTCCTCGGCCACGTCCACCGGCACCCCACCCTCCTGCGCTACCGGCACCACGCCGACGCCGAGGGCAACCTGGTCAAGGTCGAGGCGCAGATCCTCCTCGACGCCGGCGCGTACGCCGACACCTCCGCCGAGGCCCTGGCCGCCGCCGTCTCCTTCGCCTGCGGCCCGTACGTGGTCCCGAACGCCTTCATCGAGGGCTGGGCCGTCCGCACCAACAACCCGCCCTCCGGCCACGTACGTGGCGAGGGCGCCATGCAGGTGTGCGCCGCCTACGAGGCGCAGATGGACAAGCTGGCCAAGAAGCTGGGCCAGGACCCGGCCGAGCTGCGTCTGCGCAATGCCCTCGCGACCGGGGACGTGCTGCCGATCGGGCAGACGGTGACCTGCCCGGCCCCCGTCGCCGAACTCCTCCAGGCCGTACGGGACTTCCCACTGCCGCCGCTGCCCAAGGACACCCCCGAGGACGAGTGGCTGCTGCCCGGCGGACCCGAGGGCGCGGGCGAACCGGGCGCGGTGCGCCGGGGCGTCGGCTACGGCATCGGCATGGTGCACATGCTCGGCGCGGAGGGCGCCGACGAGGTTTCCACGGCGACGGTGAAGGTTCACGACGGCATCGCCACCGTGCTCTGCGCGGCCGTCGAGACGGGCCAGGGCTTCACCACGCTCGCCCGGCAGATCGTCCAGGAGACCCTGGGCATCGACGAGGTGCACGTCGCGCCCGTCGACACCGACCAGCCCCCGGCCGGCGGGAGCTGCCGCGGCCGCCACACATGGGTCTCGGGCGGCGCGGTGGAACGTGCCGCCAAGATGGTCCGCACGCAACTGCTCCAGCCCCTGGCACACAAGTTCGGCATGTCCACGGAGCTGCTGCAGATCACCGACGGCAAGATCACGTCGTACGACGGCGTCCTGTCGACCACCGTCACCGAGGCGATGGACGGCAAGGAGCTGTGGGCCACCGCCCAGTGCCGCCCGCACCCCACCGAGCCGCTCAACGCCGAGGGCCAGGGCGACGCCTTCGTGGGCCTCGCCTTCTGCGCGATCCGCGCGGTGGTGGACGTCGACATCGAACTCGGTTCGGTACGGGTCGTGGAGCTGGCCGTCGCCCAGGACGTCGGCCGGATCCTCAACCCGGCGCAGCTCTCCGCGCGCATCGAGGCGGGTGTCACCCAGGGAGTGGGCATCGCCCTCACCGAGAACCTGCGCACCCCGCGCGGACTGATCCGCCACCCGGACCTCACCGGGTACGCCCTCCCCACAGCCCTGGACGCGCCGGACGTCCGGATCGTCAAACTGGTCGAGGAGCGGGACGTGGTCGCCCCCTTCGGTGCGAAGGCGGCCAGTGCGGTACCGGTCGTGACGTCCCCGGCGGCGATCGCCTCCGCGGTGCGCGCGGCGACCGGCCGCCCGGTGAACCGCCTCCCGATCCGCCCGCAGGCCGCGGTGGTGACCGGCCAGTGACCCCGCCCGAGGACGAACCGCGCTACGAACCCCCGCCCAGCGTCGGCAAACTGCTGGTCTGGGTCCTGCTGTTCGTACTGGCGGCGGTCGTCGTGGTGCTGGGCGGCGTGTACTTCACGTAGGGGCGTGTTCTTCACGTGGCGGCGTGTACTTCACGTGACCGTGCACGCGATTTCCCGCCGGGACGGAACGGGCGGGATTCGCCTGGCGTCACTTATTCGCGGGGCGTTGTCAGTGGTGCGGCGTAGTGTTCTGGCAGTGGGGGACGGCCGGCGGACACACCCTGTGCCTCGAGCTGTCGACGCACGAGGCTGTACGACGCTGTACGACGCTGTACGACCGAAATCGCGGGGGAGCGATGAGCACGACCGACGCCGGTGTCGCGGCGATCACCTTGACCGAGGACGAGCTCGGGTCGTTCGTCACGCACGTCCCGACGCGCGTCCTGCTGACCGGCCCCGGACTGCCCGGCGACAGCGGTCTGCTGACGTTCGCACCCCTGCGCACGGCGGGTCTGCGCACGCTCGCGGACGCCGCCGGCGGCCCGGGCCGCCTCGCGCAGGAACTGCGGCACCGGCTGGTGATAGGGGAGTTGCTGGGACCGGCGGGCCTGGGGACGGAGTCGATCCTGCTCGACGGCGACACGGGCGAGATCACCACCGCGTACCTCTTCGACCCGACGGACAGCCGTCCGCTCGCGCCGTCCCTGCGGACCCTGCTGCGGTTCGCCGCCGTCACCGAGGAACTGGCGGACCTGCGCGGCCGTTTCGCCTCCTTCGCGGGCCGGTACGGCACGAAGACGGCGACCGAGGCGTCCCGCCGGCTCCTCGCCCTCTTCGAGGAGGACACGGACGGCCACGTCCCGCCGTACTGGAAGGCGGCCGCGCTGATCCGCCCCCTGACACTGGCGGCGGGCCCCGGCGCGGGCTCCGGGCTCACCCTGGACGTTCCCGGCCGCCTCATGGACCAGGAGTTCGGCCGCGGCCGCGTGGCCCGCTTCGAGGAGGTCGACTTCCCCGTCACGCTCACCCACGAGCCGACCCGCCGCTTCCTGCGCGAGACGGGCCTGCCCGAGGACGCCGTGCTGTTCCGCCTCGACACGGAGGTGCCGCTGCCGACCCTCACGGAGTACTTCACGGACGAGCGGGCGGGCGAGTACCCCCTGGACCTGCTCCCGGCCCACTCCGGCCGGCTGATACGCCTGGGCGGCCTCGTCGAGGACAACAGCCTGGTGGTGGACGGCACGACGGGTGCGGTCCTGAACTTCAGCGAGCCCGAGGCGAGACTTGAACCCCTCAACACGGACGTCTCCACCCTCGCCTTCACCCTTTGGCTGCTGCACCGCGAGCGGGCGATCGACGCGGACCTCGGGGGCGAACTCACCAAGGCCTACGACCAGTTGGCCACGACGATGATCCAGGTACTGTCGGCGGTCGACCCCACGGGCGTGACGGCGGACGCCGGCCGGCACTACTGGACGGACCTGTTCCAGGACGAGGCCGGCGGCGTGCTCTGACGGCCGGGCGGCCCGGCGCCGTCCCGCCCGGCCGCCCGCAGCGGGCACCCGGTGCCGACGCGCTCGCCGAGTTCGGCCCGCAGGGCGGCCAGTTCGGCCATCCGCACGTCGATCACCCGGATCTTCTCCTCGAAGAGTGCCGACAGGGCCGAGGCGGAGTCCTGCGCGTCACGCAGTTCCTCGCCGTGCCGGGCGATCTCGGCGAGCGAGAAACCGAGGGTCTGGGCGGTGCGGACGTAGTGCAGCCAGGGGACCGTCTCCGGCGGGAAGTCGCGGTATCCGTTGGCCAGCCGCCGGCCCGTGACGAGGCCGATCCTCTCGTAGAAGCGGATGGTGTCCCTGGTCGTCCCCGCTTGCGCGGCCAGCTCCCCGATACGCATGACCCCCCCCGGCGGGTTCCGCGGACTCAACGGACTTGACCTTGGACAGTACTCCAGTGTTTAGCGTCGGGTGACGTGAACCGACACCGACTCCAGCTCCCTTCCCCGTCCCACCCCGCCTACCTGCGTCTCGTACGAGCGAGCGCCTGGTACGACCTGGTCGTCACGGCGGGATTCGCGACCCCCTGGACCTACACGCTCCTGCACGACGCGCTGACGTCCCTGGGCGAGGCGGCGGGCCTGGGCGGCCTGCCCGCCCAGGACCCGATGCAGACCCTGTACGCCAATCTGATGGGCTCGGTCGTGGTCGTCTGGGCCCTCCTGCGGATCACCGGACCCCGGCCGCTCCACGGCCTCCTCGACGGCACCGCCCGCGCCCTGTTCGCCCTGTGGCAGGCCTACGCCCTGGCCCACGGCGTCACCCGGCTTCTGTGGATCTTCTTCGCGGTGGAGGCGGCGTTCGGCGTGGCACAGCTCGCACCGTGGTGCGGAAGGCGACGCACCGGCCGGCCCGCAGAGGCCGTGGCGGGAATCGAACCCGTGTGACTCCCCGCGAGCACGGCTCCCCGACGGGTGCGGCGCGGGCGAGTCCCTGAACCACTCGTGCACCCGGCCGACCACCCGCCAGTGGTCGGCCGCATCACCGATGCCAGAGGCCGTGGCGGGAATCGAACCCACGTACCTCGCTTTGCAGGCGAGTCCCTAAGCCACTCGGGCACACGGCCGTGTTCGTGGAATGAACGTACGGCGGGGCGGAGGGTGGCTCAAGGGAATCCGTGGGGCCGCAATGGGACTGCCACACGCCGTTCATGAAACGGGCCTACGACCAAGGTCGCAGGCGGGAGGCGACTTGCGACAGGGGCCAAAGTACTTCTTGGGCCTTACGCTGGCGAGCATGACCGCCCTTGAGCCGCGCGACACCGGAGTCGTGGACGAAGCCGCCGACATAGCCGGCAGACCCGACGAGGGCGTGCTGGGGCGGTCCTACCGGGCGCTCAGCGTCGGGATCGTGTCCGTCGTTCTGCTGATCGCCTTCGAGGCGACCGCGGTGGGAACGGCGATGCCGGTCGCGGCCCGGGAACTGGACGGGGTGTCGCTGTACGCGTTCGCCTTCTCCGGCTACTTCACCACGAGCCTGTTCGGCATGGTGCTCGCCGGGCAGTGGTCCGACCGCCGGGGACCGCTGGGGGCACTGACGACCGGGATCGGCGCGTTCGCGGCCGGGCTGGTCGTGGCCGGGACGGCCGGCGCGATGTGGTTGTTCATCGTGGGACGCGCCGTGCAGGGCTTCGGCGGCGGGCTGGTGATCGTCGCGCTGTACGTCGTCGTGGGCCGGGCCTATCCGGAGCGGCTGCGCCCGGCGATCATGGCGGCGTTCGCGGCCGGCTGGGTCGTGCCGTCCGTCGTCGGGCCGCTGGCGGCGGGCGCCGTGACCGAGCACCTCGGCTGGCGGTGGGTCTTCCTCGGGATCCCGGTGCTCGTCGTGTTCCCGGTGGCGCTCGCGCTTCCGCAGATCCGGCGGCGGGCGTCGGGCCCCGTGGACGAGGGCGCGGCCGCGGCCTCCGCGGACCGGCGGCGCATCCTGCTCGCCCTCGGCATCTCGCTCGGCGCCGGGCTCCTCCAGTACGCCGCGCAGGACCTGCGCTGGGTGTCCGTGCTCCCCGGACTCGCGGGCGCCGCCCTCCTCGTGCCGGCCGTGCTCGGGCTGCTGCCGCGCGGTACGTACCGTGCCGTGCGCGGGCTGCCGTCCGTCGTGCTGCTGCGTGGGGTGGCCGCCGGATCCTTCATCGCCGCCGAGTCGTTCGTGCCGCTGATGCTGGTCACCCAGCGGGGGCTGTCGCCGACGCTGGCCGGGTTCTCGCTGGCGGCGGGCGGGGCCACCTGGGCGCTGGGGTCGTGGGTGCAGTCGCGGCCACGGGTGGAGCCGTACCGGGAGCGGCTGATGACCGTGGGGATGGTGCTGGTCGCGGCCGCGATCGCCGCGGCGCCCAGCGTGCTGGTGGACTCCGTGCCCGTCTGGACGGTCGCCGTCGCCTGGGCCTTCGGCTGCTTCGGCATGGGGCTGGTGATCTCCTCCGTCAGCGTGCTCCTGCTGCACCTGTCCGCCCCCGAGGAGGCCGGGACCAACTCCGCCGCCCTCCAGATCTCCGACGCCCTCTCCAACGTCGTCCTCCTCGCGGTGGCCGGCGCGGCCTTCGCCACCCTGGGCGGCGGCGCCACGGCGGACGCCACGGCCGCCGCGGCCGACGGCTCGGGCGCGCACCCCGCCGCCTTCGCCGCCGTGTTCCTGCCGATGGCCGGGGTGGCGCTGATCGGGGTGTGGGTCACCAGGCGACTGCGCGAACCGTAAAACGATCGCCCGGCACCGGCCTCCCGGCCTACCCTCCCCGCATGCACCAGCCCGAACCGACCCTCCGCCTCGACCCCGCCACCCGGCAGGCCCTCGACGACCTCGCGGACGCCCAGGGGCGCACGCCGGAAGACGTCGCCCTGGACGCCGTACACCGGTATCTGCGCCAGGAGGGCGCCGCCGTGCTCGCCGTCGCAGAACGGCTGGCCGGGGCGCACGCCGACCTGCTGAGGCGGCTCGGCGAATGACCCGCCACCTCACCGTCGCCGAGGTCACCGCCCTCGCCGAGGCCGCCTTCGGCGGACGCGCACCCGAGGCCCGGGAGCCGGGGCTGCTCGCCTCGGCGGTGCACCGGCCCCGCGCCCGGATGTTCGGCACGGCGGCCTACCGGGACCTGCACGAACAGGCCGCGGCGCTGCTCCACGCCATCGCCACGAACCACCCCCTCGTCGACGGGAACAAGCGCACCGCCTGGCTGGCCGCTGCGACCTTCCTCGCCGTCAACGGGATCGATCTCGCCGGTGCCGACCAGGACACGGCGTACGGCCTGGTCATCGATGTGGCCTCGGGAGCGGAGAACGACATCGCGGTCATCGCGGGGCGGTTGAGGCGGCTGTGACGTCGGTCCCACCCACGGGCGACCCGGCCTCGTCCGGGCGTTGACACCACCGGGCCGCCGGTAGGGTGGCCCGGTTGTCATACGTAGCCGAGCAGCCCGACCCCCTTCTACGGAGACCGTGACTACCACCGCCGCTTCCCACTCCCACCACCTCTCCCCGGCCTTCCCCGGCCGTGCTCCCTGGGGCACCGCCAGCAAGCTGCGTGCCTGGCAGCAGGGGGCGATGGAGAAGTACATCCAGGAGCAGCCACGCGACTTCCTGGCGGTCGCGACCCCCGGCGCCGGCAAGACGACCTTCGCCCTCACCCTGGCCTCCTGGCTGCTGCACCACCACGTCGTGCAGCAGGTGACCGTGGTCGCGCCCACCGAGCACCTGAAGAAGCAGTGGGCGGAGGCGGCCGGGCGGATAGGGATCAAGCTCGACCCCGAGTACAGCGCGGGCCCGCTCGGCAGGGAGTACGACGGGGTCGCCGTGACCTACGCCGGTGTCGGTGTGCGCCCGATGCTGCACCGCAACCGGGTCGAGCAGCGCAAGACCCTGGTCATCCTCGACGAGATCCACCACGCCGGCGACTCCAAGTCCTGGGGCGAGGCCTGCCTGGAGGCGTTCGAGCCCGCCACCCGCCGGCTCGCGCTGACCGGTACGCCCTTCCGGTCCGACACCAACCCCATCCCCTTCGTGACGTACGAGGAGGGACAGGACGGGATCCGCCGGTCCGCCGCCGACTACACCTACGGGTACGGCAACGCGCTCGCCGACCACGTCGTCCGGCCGGTCATCTTCCTCTCCTACAGCGGCAACATGCGCTGGCGGACCAAGGCCGGTGACGAGATCGCCGCCCGGCTCGGCGAGCCCATGACCAAGGACGCCGTCAGCCAGGCCTGGCGCACCGCCCTCGACCCGCGCGGCGAGTGGATGCCCAGCGTGCTGCGCGCCGCCGACCAGCGGCTGACCGAGGTCAGGAAGGCCATCCCGGACGCCGGCGCGCTCGTGATCGCCTCCGACCAGGACTCGGCCCGCGCCTACGCCAAGCTCATCCGGGAGATCACCGGGACGAAGGCGACGCTGGTGCTGTCCGACGACGCGGGCGCGTCCGGCCGGATCGACGAGTTCAGCGGCAACAACGACCGGTGGATGGTCGCGGTCCGGATGGTGTCCGAGGGCGTCGACGTGCCCCGGCTCGCGGTCGGGGTGTACGCCACGACCATCTCCACCCCGCTCTTCTTCGCGCAGGCCGTGGGCCGTTTCGTACGGTCCCGGCGGCGCGGCGAGACCGCCTCCGTCTTCCTCCCGACCATCCCCGACCTGCTCACCTTCGCCAACGAGATGGAGGTGGAGCGGGACCACGCCCTGGACAAGCCGAAGAAGGAGGGCGAGGAGGACCCGTACGCCGAGTCCGAGAAGGAGATGGAGGAGGCGAACAAGGAGCAGGACGAGGACACCGGCGAGCAGGACATGCTCCCGTTCGAGGCCCTGGAGTCCGACGCCGTCTTCGACCGGGTGCTCTACGACGGCGCCGAGTTCGGCATGCAGGCCCACCCGGGCAGTGAGGAGGAGCAGGACTACCTCGGCATCCCCGGGCTCCTCGAACCCGACCAGGTGCAGTTGCTGCTCCAGAAGAGGCAGGCCCGGCAGATCGCGCACAGCCGCAAGAAACCGGACACCGAGGCCGACCTGCTGGAACTGCCCGCCGAGCGGCGTCCGGTGGTCACCCACAAGGAGATGATGGAGCTGCGCAAGCAGCTCAACACGATGGTGAGTGCCTACGTCCACCAGAGCGGCAAGCCGCACGGGGTGATCCACACCGAGCTGCGGCGGGTGTGCGGCGGACCGCCGAGCGCGGAGGCGACGGCCGGGCAGCTGAGGCAGCGGATCGCCAAGGTGCAGGAGTGGGCCACCCGCATGCGGTGACGCTCCGCCGGGTTCACCGGTTTCTTTCCTTCCCATTTCTCTCTCTATCCACCCGCCCACCCGCCCACCCGCCCACCCGACTCGGTCGGGCAGGAGGCGGCCCCGCGGGGCTTCGCCCCGGCCCCCGGTCCTGGGGCGGCGTGCGTATCCGGACGAATGATGGCAGGCCGGATCTGGTCTTGCCCGGATTCTGGACGGAGGCTTCCGCTCAGCGAACCGGCTTCGCTAATGTCCCGCTACGCACACGCCCCGTGGCAGCGCCGCCGCGGAGCGCAGCCGTGAAGCGACTTGGCCCGGAGCCGCCGGGCCGCCATGCCGATCGGCGGCCTCTGAAGCGCGTCGCCGACGGGACTCTGCGACGCATCCGCCGCTCAGGGGTTGCCGACCTCACCACTTAAGGAGTGGGCGTCGTGACCGCGGAGACCTCTCAGACGCTCGACAGGGGACTGCGCGTCCTCAAGCTGCTGGCCGACACCGACCACGGGCTGACCGTCACCGAGCTTTCCAACAAACTGGGCGTGAACCGGACGGTTGTGTACCGGTTGCTCGCCACGCTCGAACAGCATGCGCTCGTGCGTCGTGATCTGGGCGGGCGAGCCCGGGTCGGACTCGGGGTGCTGCGGCTGGGCCGGCAGGTGCATCCCCTGGTACGCGAGGCGGCGCTGCCCGCGTTGCGGTCGCTGGCCGAGGACATAGGCGCCACGGCGCATCTCACGCTGGTGGACGGATCGGAGGCGCTGGCCGTCGCGGTGGTCGAGCCGACGTGGACGGACTATCACGTGGCCTACCGGGCAGGGTTCCGGCATCCGCTGGACCGGGGAGCCGCGGGCAAGGCGATCCTCGCGGCACGGCAGTCGTCCATGACGGAGCCCGGATACACCCTGACGCACGGGGAGTTGGAGGCGGGCGCCAGCGGGGCGGCCGCGCCGCTGCTCGGGGTCACGGGCGTGGAGGGCAGCGTCGGCGTCGTGATGCTGGCGGACTCCGTGCCCGAACGGGTCGGGCCCCGTGTGGTGGACGCGGCGCGGGAGGTCGCCGAGGCGCTGCGCTAGCCGGAGTTGTCCGGCCCGGCCGCAGGTGTTCGGCCGATCCGTGAACCGGCCGGCCGTGCCTTTGGCCGATTTCCCTCGTCCCGGTGGTGCCGTCCCTCCGCATCATCAGGGGCCAGGACAGCCCCACAGCGGAGGGAGCGGCACGGTGGAGACGGTCGGTACGCGGCCACACGCCGAAGGACGGACGGGGCCCCGGGCAGCCGGCCGACGCGGAGACAGGCTGTCGGCAGGCTCGTCGGCGAGGCGGCCGGGGTCCCTCGGACGGACCATGGGGGTCGCGCAGCCCACCCTGCTGAGCGTGGGCGCGACCCTGGGCACGGGCATCTTCGTCGTGCCCGGCCAGGCCGTCCCGCGGGTCCGGCCATCGTCGTCTCCTTCGTGCCCCCGGGGTGACCGAGCTCTTCTCGGCCCTCTCCTACGCCGAGCCGGCCGGCGTGATCCCGGGATCGGGCTCCTCGTACGGCCGCTTCGCGCAGGACATCACCGATCCCTTCGTCCACCAGGCCGGCCCTCCACCGGCCCCCGCCCCCCCCCCGCTCGCGCGCCCGCCCCGCCCCGGGGC
>NZ_JBHYKH010000062.1:3773-8010 GCF_042741275.1 Streptomyces sp. NPDC058964 | reverse complement strand
TCCTCGAGGACGGCCGTCCAGCGGCCCCGGCCACGCCCGGCATCGGCAGCGAGCCGCTCCCGGACGCCCTGCGCCGCTCCACCCGGGAGCGCCGGGACCCGTACCGGACCGGCCCGGGCTGACCCGCCGCCCCGTGCCCGTGGCCGGAAGTGCCCGTCACGTTAGATTGACCTCGTGCTCTCTCGTCTCACGCGCCTCCAGGCCGTCGCCGTCTGCGCCCTGCCCGTCGTGGCCCTGATCGCCACGGCGGCCCTCGCGCCGCTGCCGTTCTCGGTGGCTCAGCCCGGGATGACGGCGAACGTGCTCGGCAAGAACCAGGGCACCGAGGTGATCACGATCTCCGGTGCGCCGGCCCGGCCGACGAACGGGCAGCTGCGGATGACGACCATCGAGGCGACCGGCCCGGACGCGGACGTCTCGCTCGGTGACGTGCTCGGCAACTGGTTCCGCACGGACCGGGCGGTGATGCCGCGCGACGCGGTCTACCCGACCGGCAACAGCGTCAAGGAGATCGAGCAGCACAACGCCGAGCAGATGCAGCAGTCCCAGGACGCGGCGAGCCAGGCGGCGCTCCGGTACCTGAAGCTGAGCGACAAGGACGTCAAGGTCACGCTGAAACTGGCCGACGTCGGCGGGCCCAGCGCGGGTCTGCTCTTCTCGCTCGGGATCATCGACAAGCTGAACGGTGACGGCAGCGGCGGCGACCTCACGGGCGGCCGCACCGTCGCCGGTACGGGGACGATCGACGTCGACGGGACCGTCGGCGCGGTCGGGGGTGTGGCCCTGAAGACGCAGGCCGCGCGGCGGGACGGCGCGACCGTCTTCCTGGTGCCGAAGGACGAGTGCGCCGAGGCGAAGTCGGAACTGCCGAAGGGGCTGCGGCTGGTTCCGGTGACCACCCTCAAGGGGGCGGTGAACGCCCTGGTGGACCTGGAGAAGGGGAAGGGCTCGGTACCGAGCTGTTAGGCGACGGCCGGAACGGGCCGGGGAGCGGCGGCCAGGCGCAGGCCGACCTCGACCAGGGCCCAGCCGAGCCGGTTGCGCAGCTCGCCGGTGCGGTGGGCCTCGGTGGCGAGGCGGTGGGCGTCGGCCTGGGCCTGGAGCTCGGCGATGCGGTGCCGGGCGAGCTGGGTGGTGTCGTGCATGGCGGGACCTCTCACTTCGTCTCGATGGGGAACAGGTGCGTGTGGATGCGTACTTGCTCGGCTTCGGGGGTGTCCTCGCCGGTGACGCGGTTGCGGTAGCCGTCGATGAGTTCGTGCATCCTCCCGACGAGTTCGCGGGCCAGGTCCGGCGTCAGCCGTAGCGTGGCGTCGCTCATGTCGGAGCCGCGGGACCAGGCCTCGGACCAGTCGTCCCGGCTGCCGAGCCAGGTCGACAGCTCGCGGGCGTGTCCGGCGGCGATCTCGTGCAGGAACACCTCCGCCGCTCCCCGTACCTCGGGGCCGGCGTTCTCGAACTCGGCGCTGTCGAAGACCAGTCCCTGGTCCGCCGCCTTCCACCAGCGCTCCCGGCCCTTGCCGTGCTCCGGGGCGTCCTCGACGAATCCGTGTGCGGCGAGCTGTCGCAGGTGGTAGCTGGTGGCCCCGCTGGACTCGCCGAGCTGGGCCGCCAGTTGGGACGCGGTGGCGGGTCCGCGCCGGCGCAGCGACTCCAGCAGCTGGATCCGCAGCGGGTGCGCGAGGCCGCGCAGCGAGCGGGCGTCCAGCAGGCGCTGTTTGGGGTCTTCGTGCTCCGTCATGGATACAAAGGTAGCGTTGCAAAGTCTCCTTTGCAACAGGTCTTTTGCATCGACTTCTTTGCATCAACTCCCCGGTGCCCGCGCGAGTTCACTTCACGAAGCCCTGCGTCCTCATCCAGTCCAGCGCGACCTGGTGCGGGTCCGCCCCGTCGACGTCCACCTTCGCGTTGAGCGTCCGGGCCACGGTGTTGTCGAGCTTCGCCGTGACGGGGCCCAGTACTCCGGCGATCTCCGGCCAGCGCTTCAGAGTCGCGGAGTTGACCACCGGGGCCGCGTTGTAGTTGGGGAAGAACTTCCGGTCGTCGGCCATCACCACCAGATCCATCGACCTGATGCGCCCGTCGGTGGTGAAGACCTCCCCGTAGGCGCAACTCCCGTCCGACACCTGGGTGTAGATGATCCCGGTGTCCATCTGCGTGACGTTCCCCGCCGGCAGGCTCATCCCGTACGCCCGCTCCATGCCCCGCAGCCCGTCGACCCGGCCGGCGAACTCGCCCTCCACGCACAGCGTCACCGCGTCGGGGTCGGACCGGGACAGCGCGGCCACCTGCGACAGCGTCCGCGTGCCGTGCTCCGCGAAGCCGGCCCGGTTCATCGCGAGCGCGTAGGTGTTGTTCAGCCGGGACGGCGCCAGCCAGGTCACCCCGTTGCGCACGTCGGCGTCGCGCACCGCACGCCACTGCGCCAGCGGGTCGGAGATCGGGGTGCTGTTGCCCTGGTACGTGATCCAGGCGGTGCCCGTGTACTCGTACATGGCGGCCGCGTCGCCGCCCCGGACCGCCTCCCGCGCCCCGATGGACCCCTGGATGCCGGTCCGGTCGAGGACGTCGGCGCCCGCCGCCTGGAAGGCGATGCCCATCATCGCGCCGAGCACGAGGCTCTCCGTGTCCGCCTTCGACGTCACCGTCAGATGGGCGCCCTTGAGCGGTTCGCCCCGCCCGACGGAGCCGGGCGCGACGTCGTCGGCCATGGGGGAGCCACTGCTCAGCCCGCAGCCGGACGCCGTCACCAGCACCCAGGCGAGCAGCAGACGGGCACCGCGCCTCACGCCTCCGGCTCCAGTCCCCGAGGCCGCAGCAGCAGTTCGGCCAGCGAGGCCAGCCAGTCGACCAGCAGGGCCAGGACGACCGTGAGGAGGGAGCCCAGCACCAGGACCGGCATCCGCTGGTTGGTGATCCCGGCGGTGATCAGCACACCGAGGCCGCCGCCCCCGCCGAAGGCCGCGAGGGTCGCCGTGCCGACGCCCAGGACCAGGGCCGTGCGCACGCCCGCCAGGATCAGCGGAACGGCGAGGGGGAGCTCGACGCGGGCCAGCACGCCCGGCGCCGACATACCGATGCCACGGGCCGCCTCCAGGAGGGCCGGGTCGGTCGCCCTGAGGCCCGTCACGGTGTTCGACAGCACCGGCAGCAAGGCGTAGGCGGTGATGCCGATCAGCGCGGCCCTCATTCCGGTGCCGAGCCAGATCACCAGCAGGGCCAGCAGCCCGATCGCGGGGGTCGCCTGGCCCGTGTTGGCGACCGCCATGACGACCGGGGTGGCCCTCCGGAACGGGGCGCGGGTCAGCAGGACGCCCAGCGGGATGGCGATGACCAGCACGAAGAAGGCCGAGAGCACGGTGAGTTCGACGTGCTGCCACAGGGCCTTGGACACCTGGCCGCCGGACAGCGCGTTCCGGGAGACCGTGTCCAGGTCGGCCCGCCGGAACCACCACCGGGTCGCGAGCAGGATCACCGCCAGGACGGCCGGGAGCACGGTCAGCCGCCGCAGGCCGATCCGGCGGCGCCGCGCGGACCGCGGGGGCCGGGGCCGTTTTGGCCCGGTGCCCGGTACGGGTCCGGATCCCGCGTCGGCAGGCGCCGGCGCCCGCGGCGGTTCCGTCTCCTCCAGGCCGGGAGCGGTCACGTCCGCCCCTTCCCGGTGTCGCCCTCCAGCAGTGCGTGTGCGGAGTCCATCAGCGCGTGCACATCGACGACACCGGCGTACTCCCCGTCCCGTCCGGTCACCGCGACCCGGCCCGCCCTGTCCGTCAGCACCGCCTCCAGCGCGTCCCGCAGCGTTGCGTCCCGGGTCACCGTGCCGCGCACCGGCCTGCCCGCGCGCGCCAGCGAACCCCTGGCCCGCAGCAGGTCGCCGCGCCCGAGCCAACTGCGGGGCCGGCGGCGTCGGTCGAGGACCAGGACCTCCTCGGTGCCGCTGCCCCGCAGCCTGCCGAGGACCTCCTGCAGCGGGGCGTCCACGCCGACCGTAGGGCAGCGGGCGATCCGCACGTCCCCCACACGGGCCAGGTTCAGCCTCTTCAGGGCCGCCCCCGCGCCCACGAACCCAGACACGAAGTCGTCCGCCGGGCGGGTGAGGATCGCCTCCGGGGTGTCGAACTGGGGGTGGGGGCGGGGGGCGGGGTGGGGGTGGTGGTGGTGGGGTGCGGGGTGTTGGCGGGTGTCGAGGCCCGGGAGGGGGTGTCGTTCGGCTCGACGGCCGCGCCCTGGGTGGTGT
>NZ_JBHYKH010000062.1:0-3763 GCF_042741275.1 Streptomyces sp. NPDC058964 | reverse complement strand
GCGCAGCACCGCGATCCGGTCGCCCAGCTTGATCGCCTCGTCGAAGTCGTGGGTGACGAAGACGATCGTCTTGCGCAGCTCCCGCTGGAGCCGGACCAGCTCGTCCTGGAGGTGCTCGCGGGTGATCGGGTCGACCGCCCCGAACGGCTCGTCCATCAGCAGGACGGGCGGATCGGCCGCCAGGGCCCGGGCAACCCCGACCCGCTGCTGCTGGCCGCCGGAGAGCCGGCGCGGATAGCGGCCGTGGAACTCGCCCGGATCCAGACCGACCAGGTGGAGCATCTCCTCCACCCGCTCCCTGATCCGTGCCTTCGGCCAGCCGAGCATCCTCGGTACGAGCGCGACGTTCTGGGCGACGGTCATGTGCGGGAACAGCCCGGACGACTGGATGGCGTACCCGACCTTCCGGCGCAGCCGCACCGGGTCCATACCGGTGACGTCCTCGCCGTCGATCCGGATGCGGCCGCCGCTCGGCTCGATCAGCCGGTTGATCATCTTCAGGGTGGTCGACTTGCCGCAGCCGGACGGGCCGACGAGGACGACCGTCTCGCCCGCCCTGATCCTCATGTTCATGTTGTCGACGGAGGGGGCCGGACTGCCCGGATAGCGCTTGGAGAGGTCCTCCAGCTCGATGGAGGCGCCATGGGTGCCGGTGCCGGTGCCTGTGCTGGTGGCGTCGTCGGCGCTGGTCTCAGCCACGGATCCCCCTGGAGACGGTCAGCCGTCCGAGCAGGACGTAAACGGCATCGAACAGTAGTGCGAGGGTGACGATCCCGAGCGTGCCCGCGAGCACCTGGTTGAGGGCGTTCCTACTGCCCAGCGAGGCGATACCGCGGAAGATCTCGTTGCCCAGCCCGGGTCCGGAGGCGTAGGCCGCGATGGCCGCGATTCCCATCAGCATCTGCGTGGAGACCCGGATGCCGGTCAGGATCGGCGGCCAGGCGAGCGGCAGCTCCACCCGCAGCAGCTGTGCCGTACGGGACATGCCGATGCCGCGCGCCGCGTCCACCAGCGCCGGATCGACCCCGCGCAGTCCCACGACCGAGTTCCGCACGACAGGCAGCAGCCCGTACAGCGTCAGCGCGATCACCGTCGGCGGCACACCCAGCCCCACAGCCGGGATCAGCAGGCCGATCAGGGCCAGGGACGGGATGGTGAGGACCGTCGCGCCGGCGGTGGTGGCCAGGTCGCCCGCCCACGCGCTGCGGTAGGTGGCGACCCCGATCAGCACCCCGAGCAGTGTCGCCACGACCATGCACTGGAAGACGACACCGGCGTGCTGGCAGGCGTCCGTGAGCAGCTGCCGGTGGCGAACACCCAGGTACTCCCAGAAGCCCACGCTCAACTCACCCCAGGTCGGTCAGGTCCCGTCCCGGTCCTCCGCGGCCTGCTCCACCAGCGGGATGATCCGCAGCGGGACGGGGTTCTCCATGACGATCGCCGTGGAGGCCCGGACGATGCCATCAAAACCGACAACCCGGTCGATCACCCGCTGGAGATCGGCGTTCGAGCGGGCCACCAGCCGGCACATCATGTCCCCGGTGCCGGTGGTGGTGTGCAGCTCCAGCACCTCCGGGACGGTCGCCAAGTGCGCCCGGACGTCGGGACCTTGACCCTGCCGGATCTGGAGCGTGGCGAACGCGGTGACCGGATAGCCGAGGGCCGCCGGATCCACCTGCGGCCCGAATCCCCGGATGACTCCGTTCGACTGAAGCCGGTCGAGCCGCGCCTGCACCGTGCCGCGCGCCACCCCCAGCCGCCGCGACATCTCCAGCACCCCGACCCTCGGCTCACGGGCCAGCAGCACGATGATGCGTCCGTCCAGATGATCGATCGCCATGCCGGCCTCCGCGGTGGTCATCCTGCACAGAAAGTCTGTCGATACGCGCATATCACTGAGCAGATTGCACAGCGGATACGCAAACTATTGCGCACCTTGTGGAGCGGAGCCAGTCTTCCGCCATGACGCAGACCACACACCACACTCCCGACACCGCCCGGCAGGCCGACCCCTTCCCGGTCAAGGGAATGGACGCGGTCGTCTTCGCCGTGGGCAACGCCAAGCAGGCGGCGCACTACTACTCCACCGCCTTCGGCATGCAGCTGACCGCCTACTCCGGACCGGAGACCGGCAGCCGCGAGACCGCGAGCTATGTCCTGGAGAACGGCTCCGCCCGCTTCGTGTTCACCTCGGTCATCAAAGCCGCCACCCCCTGGGGCCACTTCCTCGCCCAGCACGTGGCCGAGCACGGCGACGGCGTCATCGACCTGGCCATCGAGGTCCCGGACGCGCGCGCCGCGTACGCCTACGCGATCGAGCACGGCGCCCGCTCGGTGGCCGAGCCGTACGAGCTCAAGGACGAGCACGGCACGGTCGTCCTCGCCGCGATCGCCACGTACGGCGAGACCCGCCACACCCTCGTCGACCGCTCCGGCTACGACGGCCCGTACCTGCCCGGCCACGTCGCCGCCAAGCCGATCGTCGAGCCGCCCGCCAAGCGCACCTTCCAGGCCGTCGACCACTGCGTCGGCAACGTCGAACTCGGCCGGATGGACGAATGGGTCGGCTTCTACAACAAGGTCATGGGCTTCACGAACATGAAGGAGTTCGTGGGCGACGACATCGCGACCGAGTACAGCGCGCTGATGTCGAAGGTCGTCGCCGACGGGACACTGAAGGTCAAGTTCCCGATCAACGAGCCCGCCATCGCCAAGAAGAAGTCCCAGATCGACGAGTACCTGGAGTTCTACGGCGGCGCCGGCGTCCAGCACATCGCGCTCAACACGAACGACATCGTGGCGACGGTACGGACCATGCGCGCGGCCGGCGTCGAGTTCCTGAGCACGCCGGACACCTACTACGACACGCTCGGCGAGTGGGTCGGCGACACCCGCGTGCCGATCGACACCCTGCGCGAGCTGAAGATCCTCGCCGACCGCGACGAGGACGGCTACCTCCTGCAGATCTTCACCAAGCCGGTCCAGGACCGCCCGACCGTCTTCTTCGAGATCATCGAGCGGCACGGCTCGATGGGCTTCGGCAAGGGCAACTTCAAGGCCCTGTTCGAGGCGATCGAGCGCGAGCAGGAGAAGCGCGGAAACCTCTGACACCGGTCTTCGCGCGGCAGACGTCAGCCGGGCGGGTCCTCCACGGAGGGCTCGCCCAGCGCCGCCAGCGCCCGCTTCGCCTCGGGCACCCGCAGCGGCGAGAAGTACGGGTTGATCATCAGCGCCTCCCGCAGATGCCGCCGCGCGGGCCCGTACCGCTCCAGCTCCCGCTCGATCACCCCCCGGTGGAAGACGTACAGCGCGCTGCGCACCCCGCCGCCCTTGTCGCCCTCGGTCGCGACGGCCGCGAACTCCAGCGCCTCCTCGTGCTCACCGGTGCGGTGCAGCGCCCAGCCCAGCGCGTCGGCCACCGCGATCCCCGGCTGCCGCCCCCACTCCTCACGCAGCAGCCGCACCGCCCGGGCCGGGTCCCCGTGGTCCGCCTCGAACCGGCCGAGCACCAGCCGCTCGTTCGCCCCGGCCGCCTCCGCGACCCGCACCCGCTCCCGCAGCAGGTCGTACTGCACCCGCGCGGCCTGCCCGAGCCCCAGCGACTCGTACAGCTCGCCCAGCTCCAGCGCGTACTCCGCGTCCGGCCGCTTGGCCAGCGCCGCCTGGTACGCCGACAGCGCGTCCGTCGTCCGGCCCAGCGCCGCCAGCGCCCGCCCCTGCCCGGCCCGCGCCGCCCGCGCGGCCCGATCGGTGCGCCGCGCCA
>NZ_JBHYKH010000061.1:13035-26656 GCF_042741275.1 Streptomyces sp. NPDC058964 | reverse complement strand
CCGTACAGGCGGCCGGGGCAGCGGTGCCGGGGCTGCCTGCCGACGGCGTCGCCGGTGGACCGTGCGACAGGTGCGGCGGGAAAGCCGTACGAGAAGCAGGTCACCGCCCGGTCAGCCGGCAACGACCGACCGGGCGGGAGCATGTGCCGGAGAAGGCCCGCAGGCCGCCGGCTCGGCCTCCGCGAACGGATGCGCGGGCGTGTCCGCGGCCGGCCGGCGAGGCCGGCGCACCGGCTGTTGCTGCGGCTTCGCCGTCGAGGCGGCGGGCAGGGTGAACCACACGACCTTGCCCTGGTCGCCGTCGGGCCGCACACCCCAGCTCTCGCTCATCGCGGCCACCATCGCCAGACCGCGACCACAGGTGGCGAGCGGTGCGATGTCCGCGGCGTCCGCCACGTCGTCCACGACCGGAAGGCGCGGATCGTGGTCGCGTACGGAGACGGTGAGCCGGTCGAGCAGCAGCTCCATCTCCACGGTGCACGACTTGTCGGGCTGGGCGTGCCGGTGGACGTTGCTGAGCAGCTCCGTCACACCGAGCGCGGCCCGGTCTATCAACGGGTCCAGATGCCAGTAGCGCAATTGCGCAGATACGATTCTGCGGACCTGGCCGATCCGCGACGGCAGGGCTTGGAGCTCCACCGTGCAGTGCCTGCTCGGATTACTGATCACGGCTGCGACTCCCCGACGTGAGGTCCGGAAGAACACGGAGAACGGATCCAGCAGGGTGCTTGCGTTCGAACGGCCGCGCCTGCTGTCTTGGCCGGCGGGCTGGTTCGCAGCGTTATCGCCGGTAAACCCAGAGTGACGTGAGACCAGAGTGACGCAGCGGTCACGCTCCCGCAACTCGCCGCCCCTCGGCGCCGTTCAGCCGCCGCGCCCCGCCGCCCTGCGCACCGCCTCGATGAACCGGCGGGCGGCGGGCGGTCCCGGCTCGCCCGGGGCGAGGTCGTGATCACCCAGGGTCAGCAGGTACCGATTGCCGTTGAGGTCGGCCAACGCCCGGTCGTCGGGGGCGAACCAGGGCCTGGAGGCGCGCACGGCCTGCACCGGTGCGCTGTCGATCTCACTGCCGTAGCTCGTGAGCAACTCCAGCCTGCCGTCGCTGATCCGGACCTGTCCGGCCCGGGTGAGCGAACGCAGCCGCTTCCCGATCCGCACGCCCGTGGCCGTGAACTCCGGCTCCGCCATCCTTCCCCGCCCCCTTGTGCGCGTCGGTCGCCGGGCGGTGTGCCTCATGGGCCGTCGTCCGGCGTGGTCCAGCTCGAGTCGTGAACCAGTGTGCGCCCCCGTTCGGGACGTTCGTCCCGTCCGGGGCAGTCTGCCCGCACCAGGCGTGGAGCACCAGTGCGCACGGGGTGTGCGCGAGCGGCGGCCGGAGCACTTGCGCGAATGCGCCCCCGGGTGTTCACGCGGGTGTGCCCCAGGGGCTCCTTTGGGTCGCCCAAAGGTGTGTTTATGCAGGTGGGAAGAGGTGTGGAAGCTGCCTATGATCGAGGTGCCGGCGGCGCTGGGCGTCGCCGGAGCGAAGCGTAAGGAGCCCCGCCGTGAGCACCACCCCACAGACCCGGACCGGCGCCACCCTCGACGTCGACCACAGTGACGCCGGCTACCGGAAATGGCTGAAAGAGGCTGTCCGGAAAGTCCAGGCGGACGCGAACCGTTCGGCGGACACGCATCTGCTGCGCTTCCCGCTGCCCGAGAAGTGGGGCATCGACCTCTATCTGAAGGACGAGTCGACCCACCCCACCGGAAGCCTCAAGCACCGGCTCGCCCGCTCCCTCTTCCTCTACGGCCTGTGCAATGGCTGGATCCGGCCCGGCCGTCCGGTGATCGAGGCGTCCAGCGGGTCGACGGCCGTCTCCGAGGCGTACTTCGCCAAGCTCATCGGCGTGCCCTTCATCGCGGTCATGCCGCGCACGACCAGCGCCGAGAAATGCCGCCTCATCGAATTCCACGGCGGGCAGTGCCACTTCGTGGACGACTCACGGAAGATGTACGAGGAGTCCGCCCGCCTCGCGGTGGAGACCGGCGGCCACTACATGGACCAGTTCACCTACGCCGAACGGGCCACGGACTGGCGCGGCAACAACAACATCGCCGAATCCGTCTTCCGCCAGCTGGAGTTGGAGCGCTTTCCGGAGCCCACGTGGATCGTCGCGACGGCGGGCACCGGCGGCACCTCCGCGACCATCGCGCGCTACGTCCACTACATGCAGTTCGACACCCGCATCTGTGTCGCCGACCCGGAGAACTCGTGCTTCTTCGAGGGCTGGACCACCGGCGATCCGGACGTCACGTGCGACTGCGGCTCGCGCATCGAGGGCATCGGCCGGCCGCGCATGGAACCGAGCTTCGTGCCCGGTGCGGTCGACCGGATGATGAAGGTCCCGGACGCGGCCAGCGTCGCCGCCGTCCGCGCCCTGGAACGGGCCATCGGCCGCAAGGCGGGCGGCTCGACGGGCACCGGCCTGTGGAGCGCGCTGAAGATCGTCTCCGAGATGGTGGCCCAGGGCCGGCAGGGGAGTGTGGTGACCCTGCTGTGCGACCCGGGGGACCGGTACCTCGACAAGTACTACTCCGACTCGTGGCTGGAGGAGCAGGGCCTGGACATCGCGCCGTACGCCGCGGCGATCGACTCACTGCTCGAGACGGGCGTGTGGCCGGACTGAGTCCGCGGCGCGGCCCGTTCCCGCCCCGGGGCGGCGTGTGATCGAGTGCGGTGGACGCCCGGACCTTCGTTCACCCGGGCGCACGGAGCCCTTGCCGGCGCCGTGCGTGCCCGTGCTGGAGACTCCTTCGCACGCCGGGGACCCGTCCGGCCCTACCCGGCCAGGCGCCGGTCCAGGGCGGCGACCGCGTTCCGGAACGCGCGACCCGTGCCCGCGCGGGCGAGGCCGAAAAGGAAGCGGAACGGGGCGGTGCCGTCGACCGCGAAGGTCATCCGCACCCGGGTGCCGGTACCTGCCGGGAAGAGCCGCCACTCCTCGATCCAGGCGCGGGGGCCGGGAACGTTCGTCAGGTCGACCCGGTACGCGTACAGCTCGGGCGCCTTCGCCACGAGCACCGACTCCTCGAAGCGCGTGCCGCCCCTGAGCCGGACCTCGCGGCCGCCCTCGGTCGGCCGCGCGGAGGCCACCGCCGAGAACCACCGCGGCCAGCCCGGCACGTCCTCGGCGAGCGCACGGAAGACGGCGTCCGGCGCGGCCGCCGTCTCCCGCTCGAACACGAGCCGTACCGGGGCGGTCTCGACGAACTCGAGCCCCACGGGGCGCAGTCGGTGGGCCATGGGCACAGACCTCCTCGTGAAGTCCCGCGAGGAAACGGACCGAGGAAACGGACCGTCGGCCGGTCAGCCTAGCTGACGGGCCGTCAGAAGTCTGCGTCCTCGTCGGACTCGCCCGCGACCACGAGCCGCCGCAGATGCTCGGAGATCTCCGCCCGCGCCTCGGCCGGCAGACCCGCGTCGGTGACCAGGGTGTCGACCTGCGCCAGCGCGGCGAACGAACTCAGGCCCACCGTCCCCCACTTGGTGTGGTCGGCGACCACCACGACCCGGCGCGCCGACTGCACCAGCCGCCGGTTGGTCTCCGCCTCGGCGAGGTTCGGCGTCGACAGACCGGCCTCGACCGATATCCCGTGCACACCGAGGAACAGCAGGTCGAAGTGGAGAGCTGCGATCGCCTGGTCGGCCACCGGTCCCACGAGCGAGTCGGAAGGGGTGCGCACCCCGCCGGTCAGCACGACCGTGGCCGCGCCCTGCCGCGGGCCCGAAGTGCGCTGCGCCGCGTGGAAGACGTCGGCGACCCGCACCGAGTTGGTCACCACGGTCAGGTCGGGCACCTCGACGAGATGGTGCGCCAGCGCGTACGTCGTCGTACCGCCCGACAGGGCGATCGCGGTGCCCGGTGTGACGAGCTGGGCCGCCGTCCGCGCGATGTCCTCCTTGGCGGTGAGTTCCAGACCCGACTTGGCCTCGAAGCCCGGCTCGTGAGTACTCGCCTCGACGACCGGCACGGCGCCGCCGTGCACCTTCTCCAGCACCCCCTGACGGGCCAGCGCGTCGAGGTCGCGGCGCACGGTCATGTCCGACACGCCGAGCTTGCGGGTCAGTTCGTTGACCCGCACGCCACCGCGACGCCGGACCTCGTCCACGATCAGGGCGCGCCGCTGCTCCGCGAGGAGGTTCTGATTCTCACTCACGTACGCTCCGGTCCTTTCGCCTCAAGCCGTCCGACACGCCCTGCGTACCTGCTCCGACCAGGACGTTCCACCCGTCTCCCGTGCGCGGGCGTCCCATCTTGTCACGGGAGGGTCCAGGTTGCGCCACCACCCGTACAGACGCGCACATGTCATTCGGACAACACCCGTCCCGGTGGATGTCACACGGACCGGGGAGATTCCATGACGAGAGGTGTACGACACACCGGAAACGGAGATCCTGAAGCCCGCACGGACACATGCCGTCGGCGGGTCACGGGGAAGTGCGAGAACAGTGGAGCGTGCTCAGGAACGTGCCGTCGCGGGCGGGGCGGACGGCCCCGCCGCACGGAGCGGGGAACCCGATACCCACCTGGAGCTGCTGGTCCACGGGGTCGGCGGCACCACACCGGAGGAAATGCTCGGCGACCCGCGCACGGTCAGGGTCACCGGCGACGACACGGCCGCGGTCTTCCGGCGCGCCGAGGACGCCGACGCGGAGACCCGGCCCGGCGGCCACGGCGGCCGGCCCGTGCCAGAGGCGTACGTCTGGTGCAACCTCACCTCGGGGAACGGAGCGCGCGCCCTGTGGCTGCTGCTGCTCCCCTTCATGGTCGTCAACCTCGCCCACTGGATGCGCCCCGCCGCGCACGGCCGGAACCGAGCCGTGCGACTGTACGGACTGCTGGTGCGGCTCGCGGGCCTCACCCTCACGATGCTGCTGGTGGCCGCCGCCTGCGAGGTGGCCCTGGACCTCGCGGCCTGGCAGTGCGCGGGCGCCCGCGACTGTGCCCGGCGCCACTCCTGGCTGGGCTTCCTGTCGCCCGCGGTCTCCGGCGAGGGCTGGTGGAGCCCTCCCGGACGGCGACTCGCCGTGGCCGCGCTGGTGCCGACCGCCCTCACCGGCCTGCTCTGGTACCTCTCGCACCGCACCTGGAGCGCCTACGAGTCCGAGAAGCCGCCGGCCGGCACCCCCGAACCCGACGAACACACCTGCCGCACCTCGCTGGGCCGTCCCGGCTTCTGGTACGGGCGCCGTCTGGTGGCCCGGCTGCGCGCCGCCCACACCGCGGCGGGGCTGCTGACGGTCGCCGCGGCCGTCGTCACTCCCACGGCGGCCTTCGACCACCGCGCGGGCGGAGCCGCGGCACTGGAGCCGGCGGGAAGGCTCCTTGCCGCGGCGCTGGTCCTCTGGACGGCCGTCGTGGTCTTCGTGGTCTGCCGCCGGGGCCGCAGCGAGAACCGCCTCGACCAGGGACTCGACGAGCACCTCGTACGGCGGCTGCCGCTCGGTGCCCTCGCTCTGCTCGCCCTCACCCTGCTGTACGCGGGCTGGCCGCGTCCGGGGTGGCGCTCGACCGGCCGGCTGCCCGGGGACGCGGCCTTCGGCGGCCTCGCCCTGGCGCAGGGGGTACTGGTCGTCGCCATCGGCATGGTCGCCCACGACCTGTACCGCCGCCACCCCGACCCGCGTGCCGCGATGCGCGGCCTCGGCGGGCCCGCGGTCGCGTTGCTCGCCTGCGCGCTGGGCGGTGTGATCTCGGGCGGTGTCGCACAGCGCGTGGCCGACTGGCTGGACGGCACCGGCGGCTCCATCACCGGACCACCCGTCCTGCTGACCTGGCAGGCCTCGGTGATCCCACCACTGCTCACCGCCCTGCTGGCGCCGGCCGGCCTGCTGTCCTGGCGAACCTGGCGGCGGTGCCGCGCCGAGCGGAGGGAGGTGGAACTCGACCACCCCGGGGAGCCCGAGGACGCGTCCCGCACCCGCCGTATCGCACGCACCCGGGCGACCGCCGCCCTCACCGACCAGGCGCCCCTCGTGGTCGCCTTCGTCGCGGCGGCCACGTTCCTGCTGGGGGCCGGAGCACTGGCGGGCGCCCTGGTGACCGAGCGGGCCCCGGGCGAGGCGACCCGTGGCACCTCCGCGGTGGTCCAGGGCGCGGCCGAGGCTTCCCAGGCGCTCGGCTCCTGGCTGGTCGGGCTCGGCTTCATACTGTTCGTCACCTGGGGCCGACGCGCCTACAAGGACGCCTCGGCCCGGCGCACCATCGGCATCCTCTGGGACGTCGGCACCTTCTGGCCGCGCGCCGCCCACCCCTTCGCACCGCCCTGCTACGCCGAGCGCGCGGTGCCGGACCTCACCTGGCGCATGGCCACCTGGACGCGGCGCACCGGCGGCCGGCTGGTCATCTCCGGGCACTCCCAGGGCAGTGTCCTCGCCGCGGCGGCGGCCTGGCAGCTGAAGCCGTCCGCCCGCAGGCGCGTCGCACTGCTGACCTACGGTTCCCCGCTGGAGCGCCTGTACGGCCGCTGGTTCCCGGCCCACTTCGGACCGGCGGCGCTCGGCTCCCTGCACCGCGAGGTCGCCTGCTGGCGCAATCTCCACCGCCTCACCGACCCCATCGGCGGCCCGGTTCGCCTCCCCGGCGGCTACGGCCCGGAGGTGGACCGTGCACCGCTGCGCGACCCCCTGGCCTACGGCCGCACGGCGCAGCATCCCCTGCCCGCGCCCATTCTCGGTCACTCCGACTACCAGGCGGACCCGGCCTTCGCCGAGGAGCGGGAGCTGCTGCTGGCGCGACTGCGGCCGGACGTGCCGGGGCCGCGCCTGCGGGACGAGCCGTCCGCCGGGCCGGGGCCGGACGGCGAGGCCGGGGCTCAGGGCAGCTCGGGCAGGTCCTCGGCGTAGAGCAGGGTCAGATCGTCGGTGGTGGGCTCGGCGAGCTGGGCGACCCGGCTCGCGTGCCGTTCCACCATCGCCTCGAACGTCTGGCGGGCGGTTCGGCCGTTGCCGAAGGCCGCCCCCTTCGGGATCAGCGTGAAGTACTTGAGCAGGGCCTCGGGCGCGCCCGGCGCCAGCCGGTACTCGTGCTCGTCGGCCTGCTGCTCGACGATGCGCAGCAGCTCGTCGGGGCCGTAGTCGGTGAAGGTGATGGTGCGTGAGAAGCGGGATGCCACACCCGGGTTGACGGACAGGAAGCGCTCCATCTCGGCGGTGTAGCCGGCGACGATGACGACCACCGCGTCGCGGTGGTCCTCCATCAGCTTCACCAGCGTGTCGATGGCCTCCTTGCCGAAGTCACGGCCGGCGTCCTCCGGCGACAGCGCGTAGGCCTCGTCGATGAACAGCACACCGCCGCGCGCCCGTTCGAAGGCCTCCTGGGTGCGGATCGCCGTGGAGCCGATGTGCTCGCCGACCAGGTCCACACGGGAGACCTCGACGAGGTGCCCCTTCTCCAGAACGCCGAGGGAGGCGAGGATCTCGCCGTAGAGGCGGGCAACGGTGGTCTTGCCGGTTCCGGGGGAGCCGGTGAAGACGAGGTGACGCTTGACCGATGCCGCCTTGAGGCCCGCCCGCTGGCGGCGCCGGCCGACCTCGATCATGTCGGTGAGGGCGCGGACCTCGCGCTTGACGCTCTCCAGGCCGACGAGCGCGTCGAGCTCACCGAGCACGGCCCGGGAGGTCCGCGACGGCGTCTGCGGCTCCGCGGGCGCGACGAGCGGCTCCGGTTCGGTGCTGCGCTGCCCGGGGATCGCGCCGAGCAGACCAGGGGACTGGCTCGCCGTCTGCACGGCCGGCTGCGGAGCGGACGGCCCGAACGCGGCTCCGCTCTCGTCGCTGGTGCAGTCCTCCACGACGGGCCCGGTGCCGGACCCGGAGTCGGGGCCGCCGTCCGCGAACTCGTAGCCGCCGCGCGCACACCGTTCCGTGCGGCACTTCTTCAGCGTGGTCCGGCACCCGTCTATGACATGGAAGCCGTACCCGGCGCTGCCCGTCACCCGGCAGCCCGTGAAGCTGCCCCGGCCTCCGGCCGACACATAGAAGCCCGCCTCCGCGGGGGAGTCGACCGTGCAGCGCTCGATGGCCGGGTCGGCGCCCTTGGTGACGATCACCCCGGTCTGGGTGCCGTCCAGCGTGCAGTTGTTGAGGGTGCCTCCGCTGCCGTGGTCACGGAACCAGGCGCCCGTGGCCGCGTCCCGGATCCGGCAGTCGTCGAGCTGCGCGGTGGCGCCGTCGCTCACCGACACGGCCGTGTTGCGGACCTGGGACAGGTCGCTGTCGACGACATCCGCCCGGGAGCCGCGGTCCAGGACGAACAGCGCGTCCGGCACGTCGTGCACCCGGCAGGAGTCGAGCACCGCCGTGGCGCCGTCGCTCACCCACACCGCCGGATAGTCGCCCGTGCTGTCGAAGATCTCGCACTGGTTGGCGTCCACCCGGGTGCCCGGATCCCACACCGACAGGCCGTTGCGCCCGAACTGACGCACCGTGGTCCGCGTCAGCGTCAGCACCGAACGGGACCGCAGGTCGACCGCGTTCTCCGGGATGTCGTGGATGCGGCAGTCGGCGAGGGTGAGCACGGCCTCCGTGTCGAGCGTGACGCCGTCGGCGGTGGTGCGGTGCACATCGCAGTCGGTCAGATGCGCGGTCGCCCGTGCGGTGACCTGGGCTCCCGAGCCCCGGATCTCGTAGACCTCGCAGCCCACCGCCTCCAGCGCGGAGTTCTCGCCCGTCACCATCAGACCGGCGCCGGAGGCATGGTGCACACGGCAGCGCTCGAACCGGGGGTGTGCGCCGCCGCGCACGGCGACGCCCGACTGGCCGGCCGCGACCACCTCGCAGTCCTCGAACACCCCTCCACCGCCGTCGAGTACGGCGATGCCGATGCCGGCGGGGTTGTCGACGGTGCAGCGGCGCACGGTCGGCCGGGCCCCGCCGCGCACCTCGACTCCCGCGGCGGAGCGGGTGACGATGCGGACGTCCAGCAGTTCCGGCGTGCCCTCCTCGACGAGCAGGGCGGGCGCCGCCGCGTCCTGGCCCTCCACGTGCAGGTCCTGGACCACGGCCGAGGCGCGCAATGTCAACGGCACCCCGTCCGCGGGCGCGATGCGGACCGAGCCGGGCGAGCCCTCCGGGCCGCGCAGCGTCACCGCCCGGTCGACGACGAGATTCTCCCGGTAGGTGCCGGGGGCGACGGTGAGGACGTCACCGTCGGCCGCGGCCTCCAGGGCGGCGGCGAGCGTAGCGTACTCACCCGTGCGGCGCCGCCACCGCGATGTACCGGTGTGCGTCACCTGGACCGTGCCCTGTGCCATGGCGTTGCCGTGCCCCCACCTGGTCGTACTGATGGCTCGTTCGCCTTCGGGGCGCCGCGGCCCCTTGACTCCCTCGCGCGGGTCGATGCCGAATGCTTCGGCCGGTCCACCGTAGCGTGCGCGCAGGCGGTGGGTTGACCAGAGGCGGAAGGCCGTCAGCTGCCGGTGCCGGTCCGGCCCCAGTCCGGGCCGGCGCGGTCCCAGGCCTGGTCCCAACGCGCGTACCTGCGGCGGACCATGCGCCAGACGATCACCCGTCTGCCGCTCTCGACCGTCCCGGCGACCAGGAGCGCGGCGCCGAGTCCGGCGAGCACGGCGTGCGTCGTCGCCGTCGCGGAATCCAGCGGGCGGGCGACTATGCGGCCGTGCGGGTCCGTCCAGAGCCTGAAGCGGTCGCCGTGGTGCGGGGACTTGAGGTTCGACATGACCGGACCGTGCTGCCGGGTGCCGTCGGGCGCGGTCCAGTCGGCGAGGACTCGGCTGCGGGTGCCGTGCGCCGAGGTGGTGTCGGGGTCGGGCTCGAGACGGGCGCCGTCCAGCTCGCGCACCACGGTGGCCGTGACGATGTGACGGGAGTGCTGCTGCTCCAGGACGGACCGCTGCAGGGAGTCCTGCGCCACCGCGCCGACGAGGGAGCCGAGAACGGGTGCGGCCACCGCGATCAGCAGCAGGGCCACGAGAGCCACCCAGGCCTCGGCCAGATCGGTCGCGCGGCGCAGCTGATTGCGCCGCCAGCGCCAGAGACCGCTGATTGCTCGCACGGTCCCGCACCCCCCCTTCCCGCTCCGTGACAACGCCTGGCAGAGCCGTTCACGCGCGGGCCCGGCCGAAGGGAGGGCGGAACCGCCTCAGCGCCGCCGACCGGGACCTCTTATGAACTTCTCACGTCCCCAACGACCGGACCCCGGCGAACGGTTCCCCTCCGGCGCCCCGATCACGGTGCCGTCCGTGGAAGGCCGCCGCAGTCCAGCAGACCGCCTCGTCCTGGAGTCCTAGTCGAGGATCCGCACCGGGTCCCCGACCCGGATCGTGCCGGCCGACACGGGCACCAGATTCTGGCCGAAGACGAGGTCGGTGCCGAACCGGCGGTGCCGGGCCAGGGTGCGCAGAGGTTCCCGGCCACGCTCGGCGGTGGACTGGTCGGTGGTGGTCACGACGCACCGCCCGCACATCTTGGCCACCCGGAACTCCACATCGCCGATCGCCATGCGCGACCAGTCGTCCTCGGCCCAGGCCTCCGTCCCCGCCACGACCACGTTCGGCCGGAAGCGGTTCATGGGCAGCGGGCCCTCGTGGGCGTGATCGCCCTGGGCTATCAGGGAGTTCAGGGCGTCGAGCGAGGCGATGGTGGTGACCAGCAGCGGAAAGCCGTCCGCGAAGCTCACGGTCTCACCGGGCAGCGCGTGGCCGGGATCGATCGGGCGGCGGGTGGCCGGGTCGTCGAGGTGGACGAGACGGACGTCGCTCTCCAGATACTCGCCGCACCAGACGCGTGCGGCGTCCCCCGCCGGGACGGCGTCCACCTTGGTGCCGAAGATGCTCACCGGCACCGTGCCCGCCGGGTCCGGAACGGGCACGGTCAGCGGTTGCCGGCCGGGCGCGGACAGACGAATGCCGCCGCCGGGCACGAGCTCGGCGGCGGCCAGCGCCAGACGCGGCTGTTCTCGTTGCGTGACGACCTTGCCCCCGTCGTCGACCAGCGCCCAGCGCCGGTCTCCGGACAGCCCCCAGGGTTCCACCTCGGCCTGCCGGGGCGAGGTGCCCCGGAGCGCCTTGACCGGATGGACGTGAATCGACTGCAGTACGGCATTCCCCATGAAGCCATGGTGCCAGGCCGCACCGACAGCGGGGGAGGCCGGTCAGTAGCCGCGGTACTGCTGCTGCTGATGGTTGTACGGATCCTGGTACGGAGCCTGTGCCGGGCGCGGAGCCGCGGGGCGCATCGCCTCGTAGCCGGTACCCCCCGCCATCGGCCGCGGCTGCTGCGGCTGCTGCGGGCCGGGGTAGCCGCGGGGCGCGGTGGCCTGCTGCGGGATGTAGGCGGTGGGTGCCTGCTGAAGCGGAGCGGGCTGCATCGCCTGCGGGTAGCCGTAGCCGTAGCCGGGGACCTGTTGCGAAGGCGCGGCCGGAAGCGCGGGGAGCGCGGACGGCAGCGCCGGCAGGTTGCCGCCGGACATGCTGGTGCCCATGTCGTAGGCGGCGGGGACCCGGATCGGGGCGATCTGCGGGGTGCCCCGCTCGGCCACGAGCGAGTCGTAGATCGGAGTGTCCGGGAAGGAGGCGGAGTAGTAGCCGCCACCATAAGTGGAGCGGGGGGAGGTCATGGCACATAAGTTAAGCCCACGATGTGCTGGTTGGGGAGACCGATAAGAGGGTTGTTTTCCGTGTCCGCAGTGACGCGGGATCCCCAATCCGAGCGAACTTGGCAAAAAAGGACGGCGATCAGCGTTTGGATCGTGTAAAGGCCGAGCTCTTGGTGGGTTACCGGGGGTTGGCCAGCGATCTTCCGGTGCCGCCCAGGGGAGTTCCCCGCGCCTCCGAAATAGGTTGTGCGGGTAGGGATGGCAATCGACGGCCGCGGATGCGGGCCGGCGGGGCGACACGTGAGATGGGGGCGTACATGTCAATGCCGAAAGGGTCGAATGCGCCGGTGCCGACGGCGGCCCTGCGCGTCGAATTGGGCTGGCGCTCCGGACCCGGGGTCCCGGACGCGGACGCCTCGGCGCTGCTCCTCGCGGCGGGAAAGGTGCGCTCCGACGGGGACTTCGTCTTCTACAACCAGCCGGCGCACGCCTCCGGCGCGGTCCGGCACGAGGGCAAAAGGGACGTCGGGGGCCGGATAACCGACACCCTCCTCGTCGACCTCGCGCGCGTGGAGGGCGCCGTCGAGCGGGTGATCCTCGCGGCCTCGGCGTACGGCGGGACGTTCGGTCAGGTGCCGGACCTGTACATCGAGGTCCAGGACGCAGACCGGGGAGGTGTGGTCACCCGCTTCGACAGCCCCGGTGCCACGGTGGAGACGGCCTTCGTGCTCGGCGAGTTCTACCGTCGCCAGGGCGGCTGGAAGTTCCGGGCCGTGGGCCAGGGCTACAGCAGCGGACTCGAAGGCCTGGCCACGGACTTCGGGATCACCGTGGACGAGCCGCAGCACGCGGCCCCGCCGCCCCCCGCCCCGCCCGTCGCCCGCCCGGTGACGATGCCGCCCCCGCCGGCGCCTCCCGCCACGCTGCCTCCCCCGTCGGGCCCCGCCGCCCATCTGCCCCCACCGTCGGGGCCTCCCGTCCACCTGCCTCCGCCACCTCCCGCGCCGCCCGCCCAGCCCACCCAGCCCGTCAGTCTCAGCAAGGTGACGCTGACCAAGGCCTCCCCGTCGGTGTCACTGGCCAAGCAGGGCGGCACCTCGGGCGCCATGCGCGTCAACCTCAACTGGCAGATGCGCCCGCAGTTCTCGGGATGGGGCGGCCGGCGCAGCGCGGGGCACGCGGACCTCGACCTCGACCTGTGCGCCCTCTACGAACTCGCCGACGGCCGCAAGGGGGTCGTACAGGCACTCGGCAACGCCTTCGGATCTCTGAACCGGCCCCCGTACATCCACCTCGACGGGGACGACCGCACCGGCGCCGTGACGAGTGGCGAGAACCTCACCGTCAACCTCGACCACAAGCAGGACTTCCGGCGCATCCTCGTCTTCGTGACCATCTACGAAGGCGCCAGTTCCTTCGCCGACCTGCACGCGACGGTCACGCTCCAGCCCCAGCACGGCGCGCCCATCGAGTTCTCCCTCGACGAGTGCACGGTCCCCTCGACCGTGTGCGCGCTGGCCCTGATCACCAGCACGGGAACCGACCTCATGGTCCAGCGCGAGGCGCGGTACCTGGTGCCGCAGCGGGGGGTGAGTCCCCAGCGGACCGTCGACCGCGCCTACGGGTGGGGCATGAACTGGACCCCGGGCCGGAAATAAGGGGGAGGGGTCAGTTCTCGTCGGTCACGGGGTCGGGCCTCGCGTACGTGCGGCCCTTCCAGGCCGCTCCGCGCCCCCTGTAGTGCTGCACCGCCGAATCGACCGTCATGAGGAGGTAGAGGAACGCGGTGAACGGCAGCAGGGGGGCGAGCCACAGAGGCTGGCGGTAATGGCGGAGCATGGGAACGTACGTCGCCGTCATCACCAGCCATGCCGCCGCGCCGGTGCCCGCGGCCGCCGTGCTCCCCGCCGCCGGGGCCTGCACCGCGGGGGCCGGGGGTGGCCGGGTCAACGGCCCGCGGGCCGCGACGGAGGGACGCTGCCGCAGCGGGGCGTGGCGCAGCAGCGTCGTGGTGCGCGGCG
>NZ_JBHYKH010000061.1:373-13025 GCF_042741275.1 Streptomyces sp. NPDC058964 | reverse complement strand
CCGCCCCCGCGCGCTACCAGGTACACCAGCGCCAGTCCGGCGACCGTACCGAGGAGCAGCAGCGGGTTGTGCCGCAGCTGCGCGTACGCGCTGCGCGAGACCATGCGCCACAGATCGTGCAGCCGCGGGTAGGGGCGCACACTGTCCACCCGCTCCGCCAGGCCGAGCCAGACGCGGCCCCCCCTGCTCTTCACGGCCCGCGCGAGGGCCACGTCGTCGATGACGGCGTGCCGGATGGCGTCCGGGATCCGCGCCCGTTCCGCCGCGTCCGCGCGCAGCAGTACGCAGCCGCCCGCCGCGGCCGCCGTCCGGGCTCCCCTCCGGCCGATCCGGCGGAACGGATACAGCTGGGCGAAGAAGTAGACGAACGCGGGAACGACGAGCCGTTCCCACCGGCTCTCCACCCGCAGCATGGCCATCTGCGACACGACGTCGAAGTCCCCGGTGCGCGCCGCCGCCACCAGCTGACGCAGGCTGTCGGGAGCGTGGGCGATGTCCGCGTCCGTGAGCAGCAGGTATTCGGGGTCACGCGCGCGTGCCAGGGCGATGCCGTGACGTACGGCCCAGAGCTTGCCCGTCCAGCCGGCCGGCGGCTCCCCGGGAGAGTCCACGGTGAGCGGCAGCCCGCCGAGGCGCCCGGCCAGCTCGCGGGCCAGTTCGCCGGTGCCGTCCGAGCTGCCGTCGTCGACCAGGAAGACCTCCGCCCGCCCCGGATAGTCCTGCGCCAGCAGTGACGGCAGACTCGCCGGCAGCACGGAGGCCTCGTCGCGGGCCGGTACGACGACACAGACCGACGGCCAGTCCGAGGGATCCCGCCGTGGTGGCAGCCGGACGTCCGTGCGCCAGAAGAAGCCCTGGCAGAGCAGCAGCCACAGCCAGGCGGCGAGGGACAGGGCGGAGATCCACACGATCGCGCTCACCCGCGCAGTCTGCCCCACCCGGCCGGCCCCGCGGGGCGCATCGTCTATCGTGGCCGGGTGAAGATCGCGCTCATGGACTCCGGAATCGGCCTGCTGGCGGCCACCGCCGCGGTACGGCGCCTGCGGCCCGACGCGGATCTCGTCCTCTCCCTGGACCCCGACGGCATGCCGTGGGGTCCGCGTACCACGGAGGACCTCACCGGGCGTGCCCTCGGCGTGGCCGAGGCCGCCGCGGCGCATCGCCCCGACGCCCTCATCATCGGCTGCAACACGGCGACCGTGCACGCCCTGCCGATCCTGCGCGCCCGTCTGGAGCCCGGGATCCCCGTGATCGGCACGGTCCCGGCGATCAAACCGGCCGCGGCCGGCGGCGGCCCCTTCGCGATCTGGGCGACGCCCGCGACCACCGGAAGTCCCTACCAGCGCGGCCTCATCAAGGACTTCGCGGGCGGTGTCCCGGTCACCGAGGTGCCGTGCTGGGGGCTCGCCGAGGCCGTCGAGCACGCCGACGAGGCGGCCATCGACGCCGCCGTCGCGGCGGCCGCCGGGCTGACCCCGGACGATGTGACGACCGTCGTTCTGGGCTGCACCCATTACGAGCTGGTGGCGGAACGTATCCGCGCCGCCGTGCAGCGGCCCGGCGCGCCGCCGCTGGTCCTCCACGGCTCCGCCGCGGCGGTGGCCGCCCAGGCCTTGCGCCGGATCGGTGAACCTCCCGCCCCCGACGCCCCCGCCGAGGGCACCCTGACGGTGCTGCTCAGCGGCCGGCCGGGCGAGCTGCCCGGGCCCGCGCTGAACTACGCCGAGGGCAGGATCCTGCCGGCGGTCACCCTCGTCCGCTGACCCTGCAGGACGTGGCGGACAGGCGGCAGTCCCCCTTCGCGAGGCGCTACCCGCGCAGCGAAACCTGGGTAACCTCATGGATATGAGGGACCACCCCCATGACGAGGAGACCTCGCCGCCCGAGGTGTGGACCGGGCGCGCGACCAACCGGGTCCAGTGGCTGCTGGCGCTCGCCGGGGCGGCCTGCATGGCCCTCGGCATCGAACTGGCCGTGGACTCCGCCTGGACCTCGGGCACGCTCCCGCTGGTCATGTCCGTGGTCGGCTGCATCGCGGCCGGACTGCTGGTCCTGTTCGGCACCATCGCGTTCGTGCACGTCGACCTGAAGCTCGACAAGGAGTGTGTCGAGGTGCGCTGCGGCCACATGGGCGTGCCCCGCCGCAGGATCCCGCTCACCCAGGTCGTCGGCGCCGAGTTCGTCGCGCATGTGACCCCGTGCCAGTGGGGCGGCTGGGGCTACCGCTGGCGCCCCGAGAAGGGCACCGCCGTCGTCGTGCGCCGGGGCGAGGGCCTCGTCCTGAGCCTGTGGGACGGCCACACGTTCACCGTCACCGTGGACAACGCGGAGTCCGCGGTACGGGCCATCAAGGACCGTCTCCGGTCGATCGCGCCGGGGGCCGCGCGCTGAGGACACGTCGGGGGCCGGGCGCCGAGGCCGCGGCGGGGCGAGCGGGCGTACCGGCGCCTACGTGCGAGGCCCGGGGCGGCTGCTGACCGTCAGTGCGCGGACACCTCGTCGGCGAGCGGGCGGGCCGTCGCCAGCCCGGCCAGAACGCCGGCGCCCACCGACACCGTGGTGAAGCTCAGCGCGTCGCCGACCGAGGCGATCACGGCCAGGGCCGTCAGGGCGGCGCCCGCGGTCAGCGCCACCGGCGTGGAGCGGGGGCTGCGCCACAGGGCGTAGAGCACCCAGCAGAACGCCACCGCCAGGAGCAGTGCGCCGACCAGCCCCTGCTCGGCGGCCTGTTGCAGGAGCGCGGAGTGCGGCTTGCCGTCGGGCAGGGGCGATTGTGGCGCGGTGGCGCTCAGCTCGCCGAAGCGGCCGGGCCCGACCCCCAGACCGGTGTTCTCGCGGGTCAGGTGCAGTGCGTCCTGCCACAGATGGACGCGGCGCGGGGTGAGCCGGCCCTCCAGGGATGCCTTGAGACCGTCCGGCAGCACGCCGCCGGCGATCGCCCAGGTCATGCCCGTCACCAGGGCCGCCGCCAGAGCGAGGACCGTGACGGCCGGGCCGCGGCGGCGCATCCGGGCCGTGCCGAGCGAGCACAGCAGGACGGCGGCAGACAGGGCACAGCCGGTGGCCGAGCCCAGGGCGGCCGCGGACACCGTGATCCCGAGGGCCAGCAGGCGCAGGGTCAGCCGCAGAGCCGGTACGGGCGTGGACCAGGCGGCGCAGCAGGCGGCGCCGGCGGCGAGGGTCAGCAGCGCCGCGGTCGCGCCGGCCGGGCCCAGCGGGGTGGCGAACTGGGGGCCGGGGGCCAGATGCGGCATCGCCACCGCCAGCCCGAGCCCGGTCAGGGCCCCCGCGCAGGGCGCGGCGACCGGCAGCAGTGCCCCGCAGATCCGGCCCGCGGCGTATCCCGCGGCCACGGCGAGCACCGCGAGCAGCACGCCCTCGGGCCGCCCGCCATGGGCCGCGGCGGTGATCAGGGACCACGCGGCGAATGCCGCGAGCACGACCACGCCCGCCGCGTCAGAAACGTTTCGTCTGTCGGTCTCCGCATCCGCACCGACCGCGGACGCCATGCCCGTGCACCCCACCCCGTCGCCCCTCGTACCCGGTCCCCCGACCTCTGGCAGCAGCCCGGCCCGCACGGCCGCGACGGGCCGCGCGACACGGGCTCCGGCACACCGTAACGGCAGATGACCGTTTTGTGCACGAGTCGTGCGGCATGGACGCGGCTCGTGGGGTGCCGGGTGGCCTTGCCTGCCCGCTCCTGATCGCGCTGTCGGCATCAAGGTCACCCGCCGTACACTCCCCGAGTGACCGTCACCGCAACTCCCGTCGACCAGTCGGACCAGCTCCAGCCGCAGCCTGTGCCCACCGCGCGCGGCCTCCGGCTGCTCCGGCGCCTGGTCCCGGCCGCAGCCGCCGCGCTCTGCGGCGTGCTCCTGTACGTAAGCTTCCCGCCCCGCACCCTCTGGTGGCTCGCCCTGCCCGCCTTCGCCGGGTTCGCCTGGGTCCTGCGCGGCCGCGGCTGGAAGTCGGCCCTCGGCCTCGGCTACCTCTTCGGGCTCGGCTTCCTGCTGCCCCTGCTGGTGTGGACCGGTGTGGAGGTCGGGCCGGGGCCTTGGCTCGCGCTGGTCGCCATCGAGGCGGTCTTCGTCGCCCTGGTCGGTGTGGGCGTTGCCGCGGTGTCCAGGCTGCCCGCCTGGCCGGTGTGGGCGGCGGCCGTGTGGACAGCGGGCGAGGCGGCACGCGCGCGCGTGCCCTTCCGCGGCTTCCCCTGGGGCAAGATCGCGTTCGGGCAGGCGGACGGTGTCTTCCTGCCGCTCGCGGCGGTCGGCGGGACCCCGGTGCTCGGCTTCGCGGTCGTGCTGTGCGGCTTCGGTCTGTACGAGGCCGGTCGGCTGGTCGTCGAGGGGCGCCGTACCCGGGTCGTCCGGAAGGCTGCCGCGGCGACGGCGCTGCTGAGCGTGGCCGTCCCGGTGGCGGGAGCGGTGGCCGCCCGGGTGCTGGTCAGCGACACGGCGGAGAACGGCACCGCGACCGTCGCGGTCATCCAGGGCAACGTGCCGCGCGCCGGTCTGGAGTTCAGCGCCCAGCGCCGCGCGGTGCTCGACTACCACGCGCGTGAGACCCGGAAGCTCGCCGCCGACATCAAGGCGGGCAGGACCGCCAAGCCCGACTTCGTCCTGTGGCCGGAGAACTCCTCGGACATCGACCCCTTCAGCAACGCCGACGCGGCCCAGATCATCGACGACGCGGCCAAGGCCGTCGGCGCGCCCATCTCGGTGGGCGGTGTCGTCGAGCGCGACGGGAAGCTGCTCAACGAGCAGATCCTGTGGGACCCGGCCAAGGGGCCCACGCAGACGTACGACAAGCGGCAGATCCAGCCCTTCGGCGAGTACCTCCCGCTGCGGTCGCTCGTCGGGGCGATCAACAAGGACTGGACCGGCATGGTCCGCCAGGACTTCAGCCGGGGCACGAAGCCGGGCGTCTTCGACTTCGGCGGCGCCAAGGTCGGCCTGGTCACCTGCTACGAGGCCGCCTTCGACTGGGCCGTACGGTCCGAGGTCACGGACGGCGCCCAGATGATCTCCGTGCCGAGCAACAACGCGACCTTCGACCGCAGCGAGATGACCTACCAGCAGCTCGCGATGTCCCGCATCCGCGCCGTCGAGCACAGCCGGACCGTGACCGTGCCGGTCACCAGCGGCGTCAGCGCGGTCATCATGCCGGACGGGCGGATCACCCAGAAGACCGGCATGTTCGTGCCCGCCTACCTGGTCCAGAAGGTGCCGCTGCGCTCCTCCGAGACGCCCGCCACGAAGCTGGGAGTCCTGCCCGAGATCGCCCTGCTGCTGGTCGCCGCGGGCGGACTCGGCTGGGCGATCGGGTCCGGCCTGCGCGCTCGGCGCGCCGCGGACGCATAGCCCCGCACCGCACGGTCTCCGCCGCGGCCGTGGAACCGGCCGGTTAGGGTCGGTTCCATGGGTACTCCTGACTTCATCCGCACGATCCGGGCCTCCGCCGGACACCAGCTGCTGTGGCTCCCCGGGGTCAGCGCCGTCGTCTTCGACGACCGGGGCAGAGTCCTGCTCGGACAGCGGGCGGACAACCACAAGTGGGCGGTGCTCTCCGGCATCCCGGATCCCGGTGAGCAGCCCGCCGCCTGCGCCGTGCGCGAGGTGTACGAGGAGACCGCCGTACGGTGCGTGGCCGAGCGGATCGTCATGGTGAAGTCGGCGGAGCCGGTCACCTTCGGCAACGGCGACATCTGCCAGTTCATGGACATCACCTTCCGCTGCCGGGCGATCGGTGGCGAGGCGCGTGTCAATGACGACGAGTCCCTGCAGGTCGGATGGTTCGAGGTGGACGCCCTGCCGGAGATGGACGACCGCCACCTTCTGCGGATCAAGCAGGCGATGTCCGATGAACCCACGTGGTTCGAGCCTACGAGTTTCGAATGAAGTATGGGGTCTGACCATATGTGGCCAGGTAGCAGCGCTGCCTAGGGTCGGCCTATGACCTCGCACAGCGTTCTGCCCGCGCCGACCCCCACGCTCGACCTCGGCGGCCGCACCGCCCTCGTCACCGGAGCCGCCGGCGGCATCGGCCGTGCCTGCGCGCTGCGTCTCGCGGCCGCCGGGGCCAAGGTGAGAGCCGTCGACCGGGACGCGGTCGGCCTGGAGTCGCTGGCCGATCTCGCCGGAGGGCTGGCGGGCAGCGTCGAACCCCGGGTCCTGGACCTCACCGACCTGGACGCCGCCGAACTCGCCGCCGCCGGCACCGACGTCCTGGTCAACAACGCGGGACTGCAGCTGGTGCGTCCCCTCGAGGAGTTCCCGCCCGACGTCTTCCACACCGTGCTGACCGTGATGCTGGAGGCTCCGTTCCGCCTCATCCGCGGCGCCCTGCCGCACATGTACGGGCAGAGCTGGGGCCGCATCGTCAATGTGTCCTCCGTGCACGGTCTGCGGGCCTCGGCCTACAAGTCGGCCTATGTGGCGGCCAAACACGGTCTGGAAGGGCTGTCCAAGACCGCTGCCCTGGAGGGCGCGCCCCACGGTGTCACCTCGAACTGTGTGAACCCCGCCTATGTGCGCACCCCACTGGTCGAGAAGCAGATCGCGGACCAGGCACGGGCGCACGGCATCCCCGAGGAGCGCGTCCTGACCGAGGTGCTCCTGCAGGACAGCGCCGTCAAACGGCTCATCGAGCCGGAGGACGTCGCCGAGGCCGTGGCGTACCTGTGCAGCCCGCAGGCGTCCTTCGTCACCGGCACCTCACTGGTGCTCGACGGCGGCTGGACGGCGCACTGACCGGCCCGCCTCCGTCGGGCCGCGAGTTTTCCACAGGCACGACGGGACGGACGGACGATGCGGAATCCTGTGAGCATGTCCCGCGATCACTTGCAGTCCGCCGGGCGCCCCGCCACCGGTGCCGGGGCGCCGAACGGTGCCTCCGTCACCTCCGGCGGTGGCGCCGAGACGCCGTTCCTCGAACTCCTCGCCCGTGATGCCGCGGCGGAGGCGTACGAGCAGCCGGTGCTGCTCGCCCGCGCCGAGGGCAGACCGGCCGACCGGATCGCCGCACTGGAACAGGCCAAGCACCTCGCCCTGCGGGTCCGCTCGGAGCTGGAGGGACGACGCCGGCGTGAGGCGGAGCTGTCCGCTCTCTTCGAGACGGCGCACGACCTGGCGGGCCTCAGGGACGTGGACGCGGTCCTGCAGGCGATCGTGCAGCGCGCCCGCTCGCTGCTCGGCACGGACGTCGCCTACCTCAGCCTCAACGACCCCGCGCGGGGCGACACCTACATGCGGGTGACGGAGGGCTCGGTCGCCGCCCGCTTCCAGCAGCTCCGCCTGGGCATGGGGGAGGGCCTCGGCGGACTGGTCGCCCAGACGGCCCGGCCGTACGTCACCGACGACTACTTCAAGGACGCCCGCTTCCAGCACACCCTCGCCATCGACTCGGGCGTGCGGGACGAGGGCCTGGTCGCCATCCTCGGCGTGCCCCTGATGCTGGGGCCCAGCGTCATCGGCGTGCTGTTCGCGGCGGACCGGCGCGCCCGCGTCTTCGAACGGGAGCAGATCGCGCTGCTCGGCTCCTTCGCCGCGCTCGCGGCCGCCGCCATCGACACCGCGAACCTCCTCACCGAGACCCGCTCGGCCCTCGCCGGCCTCGAGCGCGCCAACGAGATCATCCGGGACCGAAGCGCGGTCATCGAGCGCGCCTCGGAGGTCCACGACCGGCTCGCCGAACTCGTGCTGCGCGGCGGCGGAGTCCATGACGTCGCCGCCGCCGTTTCCCAAGTCCTCGATGGAACGGTGCGGTTCACGGAGGCGGACGACGCGCCACAGGAGGCGCTGGAGGCCTCCCGGGCCGAAGGACACGCGGTGCGGCACCGGGACGACTGGATCGCCGCGGTGGCCGCGGGCGGCGACCTGCTCGGCGCTCTCGTACTGCGCGGCCACTCGGGCCTCGACCCCGTCGACCAGCGCACTTTTGAACGCGCGGCGATGGTCACCTCGCTGCTCCTGCTGGCCCGCCGCTCCGCCGCCGAGGCCGAGCAACGCGTGCGCGGGGAACTCCTCGACGACCTCCTCGACGCCCGCGACCGCGACCCCCGGCTGCTGGGCGACCGCGCGACCCGGCTGCTCGCCGACCTCGACGCCACCCATGTCGTCCTGGCCGCCCGGCTCGACGACCCGGCGGCGGACGCCGAACAGGAGGCGGCCGCCCGGCGCCGTCTGTGGGCAGCGGCGTCCCATCTCGCCGCGACCCGGCACGGCATGGCCGCCGCCCGCGACGGCGGCACCGTGCTGCTGTTGCCCCTCGGCCCCACCGACACCGCCACGGAGCTGGCCCGCCGCACCGCGCGCCACCTCGGCGCGGCCGTCCGCGAGCCGGTCACCGTGGGCGCCTCCGCCCCCGTCACCGACCTCCTCGCGCACTCCGACACGCTGCCCGCCGCCTACTCGGAGGGCCGCCGCTGCCTCGACGCGCTGCGTCTCCTCGGCCGCTCGGGAGACGGTGCCGCAGCCGAGGACTTCGGCTTCCTCGGCCTGCTCCTCGCGGGCGAGCGCGACGTGACCGGTTTCGTCGAGCGCACCATCGGCCCGGTGGCGAAGTACGACGAACGGCGCGGTACGGACCTGCTGCGCACCCTCGACGCCTACTTCGCCTGCGGCATGAGCCCGGCGCGCACCAAGGACGAACTGCACGTCCACGTCAACACGGTGGCTCAGCGGCTGGAGCGTGTCGCGCGCCTCCTCGGCGACGACTGGCAGGACCCGGCCCGTGCGCTGGAGATCCAGCTCGCGCTGCGTCTGCACAGGCTGGCGACGCCGGCACGGCACTGACCCCCGCACGGACGACCGTACGGGGGCCGGTGAAGCCAGGTGACGGATCACGCGGTGGGCGCTCCCGAGGCCCGGATCGCGGCGGTTTCCGTACTCGAGTCCTCCACGGCGCCGGCCGCGGCCCCGATGTCCGCGAGATCCCGCTGCCGGGTCTCCTTGGCGACCCCCACGGCGATCAGCGTGAGCACGGCCGCCGCGATCACGTACAGGGCGATCGGGGTCGAGCTGCCGTAGCCGTCGAGGAGCGCGGTGGCAATGAGCGGGGCGGGCGCGCCGGCCGCCACGGAGGCGAACTGGGCGCCGATGGAGGCACCGGAGTATCGCATCCGGGTCGCGAACATCTCGGAGAAGAAGGCGGCCTGGGGCGCGTACATCGCGCCGTGCAGCACCAGTCCCACGGTCACGGCGACCACCAGGGTGCCGAACCGGGCCGTGTCGACGAGCGAGAAGAACGGGAACATCCACAGGCCGATCCCGGCCGCGCCGAACAGATAGACGGGCCGGCGCCCGACCCGGTCCGACAGCGCGCCCCAGAGCGGAATGACCGCGAAGTGCACGGCGGAGGCGATGAGCACCGCGTTGAGCGCCGTCTGCTTGGAGACGCCCGCCGAGGAGGTGGCGTAGACGAGGATGAAGGCGGTGATGACGTAGTAGCTGATGTTCTCCGCCATGCGCGCACCCATCGCCACCAGGATGTCGCGCCAGTGATGCCGCAGCACGGAGACGAGCGGCAGTTTCTCCGCGTCCTCCACGCGCTCCGCCTTCCGGGCCTCGGCACGCTCCAACGCCTCGCGGAACACGGGCGATTCGTCCACGGACAGCCGGATCCACAGCCCGAGGGCGACCAGCACGCCGGAGAGCAGGAACGGGATGCGCCAGCCCCAGCTGCCGAAGGCGTCGTCCGACAGCACGGCGGTGAGCAGGGACAGCACACCGGTGGCCAGCAGCTGACCTGCGGGCGCCCCGGTCTGCGGCCACGAGGCCCAGAACCCGCGTCGCCGCGCGTCCCCGTGCTCGGACACCAGCAGCACGGCCCCGCCCCACTCGCCACCGAGCGCGAAGCCCTGGACGAGCCGGAGCGCCGTGAGCAGGACGGGAGCGGCGGCGCCGACGGACGCGTGTGTCGGCAGCAGTCCGATCGCGAAGGTCGCGCCGCCCATCAGCAACAGGCTCAGCACCAGCAGCTTCTTACGGCCGAGCCGGTCGCCGTAGTGCCCGAAGACCAGCGCGCCCAGGGGCCGCGCGGCGAATCCGACCGCGTACGTCAGGAACGACAGCAGCGTGCCGACGAGCGGGTCCGAGTCCGGGAAGAACAACTTGTTGAAGACCAGCGCGGCGGCCGAGCCGTAGAGGAAGAAGTCGTACCACTCGATGGTGGTGCCGATGAGGCTTGCGGCCACGATGCGCTTCAGGTTGGCGGGTGTCGGGGGAGCGGATGCTGCGGAGGCCATGTGCGCCACTTCCTCGTGTGCGGTGGGGACGGGTACGTGTCGGCACACCGTAAGAAGAGGCAGGTCAGGGGCACATGTGGCGGGACAACATAGTTCTGCGGTCGGCTATGCGCGCGGCCACCATGCCCACTGGCGAACTTCGTTCTTGACGCTCTGTCGGAATACGCGCCCTTCGCCCGGCCGTGGATGCCGGGACAGGACCAACAGGGTTCGAACGCAAAGGCGAAAGCCGCTATGATCTCCGCGGCAAGGCTGTAGCGCAGTGGTCGTCGCGCCCAAGCATCAAGCTGGAGGACGTCGGTTCGAATCCGGCCGGTCTTGCCGCCCTAGTCGTGGAGGAAAGTCGATTGGCGTCGGTTCGTCCTGGGCGGGCGGAGGGCGATGCCGCCCTCGGCGAGCCGGGCACCGGCGATGGACCGGTGGAGTGGTGATGACGCAGCCGACGCCCGTACGCTGCCCCGCGATCGAGCACCCCGACATCCCCATCGGCGATCCCGCCGCTCTGGAGCCGTTGCTCGCCCGACTGAGGTCCACGCGGCCGGTCGAGGCCGACGAGAGCTTCCCGCTCGGCACCGTGCGTGCGGACGGGCGGGTCGATCTGTGCAAGCAGGGCCTCGGAGCGGGCGGTGCCGCCCGGCTGATGCCCGTCGCCGCCGCCTCCGCGCACGCCACGCATGTCCTGCTCGGCACGAACGCCATCGGTGACGAGGGAGCCCGCACGGTCGCCGACGCGCTCGTCGACGGCCACGGCCTGCACACGCTCTACCTCGGCTGCAACCGTATCGGTCCCGAGGGCGCCGCGGCGCTCGCCGAGACGCTGACGACGGACGGCACCGTCCGCGCCCTGTGGCTCAAGCGCAATCCGGTGGGCGACGAAGGCACCCGCGCACTCGCCGCGATGCTTCGCCGCAACACCACGCTCCGCACGCTCGACCTGGTCAACACCGGTCTGACCACCGACGGCCTGCGGGCCCTGTTCGACGCCCTCACCAGCCGGCCGGGCCCGGTGGAACGCCTCTTCCTCGGTGGCAACGGCCTGACCGCCGACGCGGCCCCACTGCTCGCGGCGCTCATCCGGGAGGCGGGCGTACGCGAGCTGTACCTTCCCGCCAACCACCTCGGAGACACAGGCGCCGCGATCCTCGCCGCCGCCGCCGACCCCGCGCGGCCGGTGCGCCTCGGCCTGGGCGGCAACGGGATCGGCCCCGCCGGTGCCCGCGCCCTCGCCGGCTCCCTGGACGGCATCGAGGCACTCGACCTGGGCCGGCCGCCGTCGGAACGCAGCCTCGGCGCCCCCGCCAACACCACCGGAGACGAAGGCGCCCGTGCGCTGGCCGCCGCACTGCCGGGCAGCCCGCTGCGCCGGCTGGAGCTGTGCCACACCGGCCTGACCGGCCGGGGCGCGAAGACGCTGCTGGCGGCGGTGCCCGACAACTCGCCCCTGGAGTACGTCGGTCTGGGGCCCGGCCTGCCCCGGAAGGTGAAGCGGTCCTTCACCCGGCGTCTGCGACCCGTCGGCAGGGCGCATCCCGACCTGCGCGCGATAGGGAGTGTCTACCGTTGAGCTCTCATGGCGAACCCCGGTGTTTCCGTCCGGACGAGGCGTCGAGCCGGCGCCGGATCCGCCGGTACGCGGTGCCCGGCTGGATGATCGAGCGCGCGACCGAACGCCGCCTGGCCGGTGACTGGCGGGGTGCCTGCGCGGCGGCGAACGTCGACGTCACCTTCGACCTGGCCGACGTCACCGGCCACTGCGGGGACGACGTCGGCGCGGCCCTCGAGGACGACCTCCGCCACCTCGCCCCCGACCTGCTGCGCTGGCACCTGCCGCGCGTGCTCGGCGGACGGACCACGCTCGCCACGGACAAGACGGTCGTCCTCGCGCGCTACCGCCCGAAGACGGCGGACGAGGGCCGCCGGGCCACGCCGTATCTTCACATCACCACTCCTGCGATGATCGACGGACCGCAGCGTATCGCCCTGCGGTTCAGCACGGTCGAGGACGAGCGGGCGGCGGGCGTCTTCGGGCCGAGCACGGAGGACTGGCGCTCCGCGCGGCACCTGTGGGACGCACGGCACACCGCCGAGCTGCTCGAACGGTGCGGCGGCGGTGCGGACGGGCCGCCGTTCCTCCACGCGGACGCCACCCCGCGCGGCACCGGCGAACTGCCGACGGCCGAGCCCGGCGACGGCGACCCGGCGGCCCGGGCCGAGCGGGCCACGCTGCTGCACCAGAAGGGCGAGACACGGGCCGCGTTCGCCGCCGCCGGTATCGAGCTGGATCTGACACCCCCGCAGAAATCGGGCTGGTACCGCGCGGACCCGGAGCAGATCCTGGCCGCGATGGCGCTCAACCACACCCGCCTGGAGCCGGAAGTCCGCCGTCAGGTGGCCGAGGGCGTCGGAGAC
>NZ_JBHYKH010000061.1:0-363 GCF_042741275.1 Streptomyces sp. NPDC058964 | reverse complement strand
CGCCGCGCACTGGCGGACCTTCATCCAGTTGGAGTTCACGGACGCCGGCAGGCTGCTGGCCCGAGCCGTCGACCGGGACGACGCCAAAGGCGAGCCCGTCCTCGCCGAGGCCCTGTGGCGCAGGCTCCCCGACCTCGACCTGATGCGTGTCGGAGGCGTCGCGGCGGAACATCTGCACCCGCTCGTCCGCGAGGCGCTGTTCCCCGCCCTCCAGGTCCCGGAAGGCCCGGTCGGCCCACCGGGACCGACGGCTCCCGCACCCGTGCGGGTCAGGTGCCGCGGGGAATGGCACGAGGTGGTGTTCCGGCCCGGCGGCCTGCTGCGCATGCCGCACAGCCACCAGGAACAACAACGTGAGCGCGC
>NZ_JBHYKH010000060.1:13391-27121 GCF_042741275.1 Streptomyces sp. NPDC058964 | reverse complement strand
GCTTCCGCTCATGCTGAAGGTGGGCCTGACCGGCGGTATCGGCGCCGGCAAGAGCGAGGTGTCACGGCTGCTCGTCGGGCACGGCGCCGTGCTGATCGACGCGGACCGCATCGCACGCGAGGTCGTCGCGCCCGGAACGCCCGGCCTCGCGGCGGTCGTCGATGCCTTCGGCGAGGAGGTGCTCGCCGCCGACGGCGGCCTGGACCGGCCCAGGCTGGGCTCCATCGTCTTCGCCGACCCGGAGAAGCTGGCCGTCCTGAACTCGATCGTCCACCCCCTGGTGGGTGCCCGCTCCCGCGAGCTGGAGGACGCGGCGGCCGACGACGCGGTCGTGATCCACGACGTCCCGCTCCTCGCGGAGAACGGCCTCGCGCCCCTGTACGACCTCGTGGTGGTCGTCGACGCGCGCCCCGAGACCCAGCTGGACCGGCTCGTACGGCTGCGGGGCATGACCGAGGAGGACGCACGCGCGCGCATGGCGGCGCAGGCGACGCGCGAGAAGCGCCTGGAGATCGCGGACGTCGTCATCGACAACGACGTGCCGCTGGAGGAGCTGGAGCGGCGCGTGGACGAGGTGTGGACCGACCTGGGCCGCAGGGCGCGGGAATAGCGGCCCCGCGTCCGGGCGTTGAACGGGTCCAGCAAGGGAAGGACTTTGCCGTGCCCGAGACCAGCGGTTCGCCCGGACGTACTCCGGAGACGCATGTCATCGACTTCCGTGCGGCGGAGCAACTGCTCAACGCACGGGACCCGCGGGGCGCGGTGAAACTGCTCGACGGTGTCATCGCCGCGCATCCCGAGAACACCGCCGCGCGCCTGCTGCGTGCGCGTGCCTTCTTCGCGGCCGCGCAACTGCGGCCCGCGGAGCTGGAGTTCACCATCGTCCTGGAGCGCGAGCCGGACAACGCGTTCGCGCACTTCGCGCTCGCCCGCACCTATGAGCGGCTGGGCCGCCCGGACCAGGCCATACGCCACTTCAGGCTGGCGGCCGCGCTGGACCCGAACCCGGAGTACCTGAAGGCCGCGAGGTTCGACTCCTGACCCATCGACGGGACCGCGGTGCCGGGCCGCCGCGCCCGCCGGACCCGGCCGTCACGGGTGCCGGTGCCGCGGAGGCCGACGGAACGGCGGACGGCCTTGCGCCGGGCGGTACGGCGGGCGGTTCTCCGGGGGTGGGTACGGCGGGACGTCCCGGCCCGGCTGGTGGTGCGGGCCCTGCCGGATGTGCCTGAGGAACATGACCATGTCGGCGGTGACGACCAGCCACAGCACACCGCAGAGCGGCCGCCCGCCCGGGGCGTCCGGCGAGGGCTGCCGTGCCGAAGGTCGCCCAGACCAGCCCCCGGACGCTCAGCCGGAACAGCGCACCCGTAGCGCACTGCGCGCGGTCACCGGCTCACTGTCCGTACGCATCGGGATCACCGCTCTTCCACGTACTCTTCGAAGGGACGTTCACCAAGGGGGATCACACCGTGCTGCCGGACGCCGACGACCTGCCCGAACTGCTTGTCGACCTCTCCGTGCCCCACGAGGACATCAACGAACTGGTCGCACTGCGCCGCGCCGTGACGGGCGACCCGGGGGTGCTGCGGCTGCTGGAGGAGTGCGTCGAGGAGCTGGTCCGGGGCATGGGGGAGGCCGGCCGGGCCCCTCGGCTCGAGGAACGGCTCGCCGAGGCTCCGGCGGGGGCGGGCCCGTACTTCGTGGCGTACGTCTTCCTCGCCGGGCTCCCGCACACGCGCGCGTACCACCGCGAGCGCGGCATCCCTGCCGACGTCGGCCGACGTACACTCGCCGACCTGGGACGCCACATGGCCGTTCACCGCAGGCGGAGCGGCAGGGGAGGACTCCACCCCCAGCAGGCGCAGGGGCTGGCCCGCCACTTCCGCGGTGAGCTGTACCAACTGGGCCGCCTGCAGTTCGAACGGGCCCGGCTCGGCGAACGCACGGCGCGGGTGATCGCGGCGGCCGGTCGGGACGCGGCTCCGGGCGTGCCCTGTCTGAACCTGCACATCCCCGACTTCCACGGGCCGCTGTCACCCGGCGCCTGCGACCGGTCGGTGGCCCTGGCGCGGGACTTCTTCGCCCGGCACTTCCCCGAGGAACACCCCCAGGTCGCGGTCTGCCATTCCTGGTTGCTCGATCCACAGCTGAAGCGGTATCTCGCCGCGGACTCCAACATCGTCCGGTTCCAGGAACGGTTCCGGACCGGTCGCGAGGACACGGTCCCGGCCGACGGAGACCCCGTCCAGTTCGTGTTCGGGGATCCGGACCTGCCGGTGCGGGACCTGCCGCGCCGGACGTCCGTGGAGCGGGCCGTGGGGGACCATCTGCGCGCCGGCGGGCACTGGTACATCGGTCACGGCTGGTTCCCGCTGCGATGACGAAAGGTTCCCCTCACGGCGAGGAACACTCCGACGAGTGAACCATCGCTGTGCGGGAACGGCCGTGCGACGGCGGGCCGTTGTTCGGGCATGACGGTCGAAATGCGTGAGGGGTACGAGGGAACGGGACCCGGTGCGATCACACCGGACGGCTGTGCCGTGGAGCTCTATTCACGGCTGCCGGTGGGGGACGAGCCGGACATCATCGCCGGAGCCGTGCCGGCCGGAGCGCACATCCTGGAGCTGGGCAGCGGGGTGGGACGGATGACCCACGCCCTGCTGGAGCGCGGGTTCAGGATCACGGCGGTGGACGAGTCCGCCGAGATGCTGGAGCGCGTCCGCGGGGCGCGCACGATATGCGGTCCGATCGAGACGCTCGACCTGGGCGAGACGTTCGACGTGGTGATGCTCGCCTCGTTCCTGGTGCACGCCGGGGACGTCGAGGTGCGGCGTGGGATGCTGCGCGCCTGTGCCCGGCACGTGGCGGAGGGCGGTTGCGTGCTCATCCAGCGGGAGGGCGAGGACTACCACACCGATCTGCCGAGGGAGCGGGTCGACCCCAGCGGTTTCACGGTGCGCATGCTGTCCGCGGATCCCGTCGGGGACGGGGTCGACTCGGTGCGCGCGGAGTATGTGTTCCCGGACGCGGTCTGGACGCAGACGTTCCTGGCCCGGCCGCTGACGAAGGAGGAGTTCGAGGAGGCGCTCGCGGAGGCGGGACTGGAGGTGGACGAGTATCTGACACCGGACCGGGTGTGGGCGCGGGCGGTACGGACCGCGTAGCGGCCCGGAGCGGAGAACGGCGCGGATTTCCGACGGACGGCGATGAGTTCTGGGGCGGGGCCCGGTCTACCTCTGTGACAGCAACAGGGACCCCTTCCCCCCAGGAGACACTCATGACCGAGACCACCGCTTCCGTCACCTCCGCCCCGACCGCCCGCGGCCACCGTGCCCGGATCGCCCTGCGCACGGTGCAGGTGCTGCTCGCCCTGTTCTACGCCGCCGCCAGTGCACTGCCCAAGCTGATCGCGTACCCGTCGGCCGTCGAGTCCTTCGACCGGATCGGCTGGGGCAGCGCGGGTATGTACACCATCGGCATGCTCGAACTGGCCGGGGCGGTCGCCCTGTTGGTCCCGGTCCTGCAGTCGGTGGCGGCCATGGCCCTGAGCGCGCTCATGGTGGGTGCGTTCATCGTCCAGCTCACGGTCTTCGACGGCCAGTACGCGGCGACACCGCTCATCCTGATCGTGCCCCTGGCCGTCATCGCCTGGGCCCGACGCGGGCACAACGCGGAGCTGCTCAGGCTGGTGCGGCGTCGTGCGTGACCGGAGAACGCCGACGGTGGCGTCCGGCGGGCCGCGGGGGCCCGGCCGGGCGTCACCGCTGTGTGTGGGCGGGCGGGGTCACCGCCCCCTCGGACGGCTCCCGAGTCCGCCGGCGCCGTCGGCGCCCCGCAGCCGTTCCAGCTCGCGGCGGTCCCGCTTGGTGGGGCGGCCGGTGCCGCGATCGCGCAGGCCCGCGGGGGCCACGACCTCGCGAGGCGGGGGAGGAGGGGAGTTGTCGACGTAGCACTGGGCGGCCACCGGGGCACCGACCCGCTTGCGGATCAGGCGTTTGACGACGACGATCCGCTCCCGTCCCTCGTTGCGCAGGCGCACCTCGTCGCCGATCCGCAGGGAGTAGGCGGGCTTGACGCGTTCGCCGTTCACATGGACGTGTCCGCCACGGCAGGCGGTGGCTCCCAGGGAGCGGGTCTTGATCAGCCGTACGGCCCAGATCCAGCTGTCGATACGGACGGTCTCGCCGTTGGCCGGCCCGGCCGCCTCGGCAGCGGCCACCGCGGCGGCGACCTTCGGGTCCACGGCAGGGGCGTCGGCGCCATCGGCGCCATCGGCGCCGCCGGGGGCTTCGCGGGTTCCGTCGCTCCCGGGGGCCGTGATGGTCTCGGCGACCTCGCCGGTCCCAGGCGTCTGCGCCGTGCGGGATTCCGGGCCGTCGACGGCGCCCGCCTTCCCGGCGGAGCCGTGCCCGTCGGCCGCCCGGTCCCGGCGCGCCCCGGGCTCCCCGCCCGCGGCACGCCTGCCGGTCCCGCGGTTCCTCTTCTCGCCCGCATCCTCGGAAGCCATGTACCCGACCTTAGCTTCCCGAGCCGGGTGACACGGGCGCGTTTTTCCGCGGGCGGGGCGAGGCCGGACCGAGCGGGCCGCCCGGCTGCCGGGCCGCCAGCCGGGCCTACGGGGGAGGCAAGGCAACCAGCGGGCTCCCCGCCCTCGACCGGCGCGTCACCGGCTGCCGGGCCTGTCCGCGGCTGGTCGCCTGGCGCGAGGAGGTGGCCCGCACCAAGCGCGCCGCCTTCGCCGACTGGACCTACTGGGGCCGCCCGGTGCCCGGCTTCGGCCCGCCCGACGCCCGGCTGCTGATCGTCGGGCTCGCCCCCGCGGCCCACGGCGGCAACCGCACCGGCCGCATGTTCACCGGTGACCGTTCGGGAGACGTGCTGTACCAAGCGCTGTACGACGTCGGACTGGCCTCGCAGCCCACCTCCGTCAGCGCCGACGACGGACTCGAGCTGTACGGCGTGCGCGTCACCTCGCCCGTGCACTGCGCCCCGCCGGCCAACAGGCCGACCCCCGAGGAGCGCGACACCTGCCGCCACTGGCTGGTCCAGGAGCTGGGACTGCTGCGGCCTACGCTCAGTGCCGCCGTCGTACTCGGCGCCTTCGGCTGGCAGGCCGCGCTGCCCGCGTTCGCCGAGGCCGGCTGGACCGTGCCCCGGCCCCGGCCCGCCTTCGCCCACGGCACCCATGTGCGGCTCGACGCACCGGACAGGCGGGAGGGCCTGGACCTGTTCGGCTGCTTCCACGTCAGCCAGCGCAACACCTTCACCGGCCGGCTCACGCCCGAGATGCTGCGCGAGGTGCTGCGCACGGCGGCCCGGACCGCAGGACTCGCCGAACAAAACCGCAGGACTCGCCGAATAAGGTGAGTCCGGCCCCCGCGGCGATGCCGGCATCGCCGGCTCGCCCTCCGCCCGGAGACCGAACCGTACGACCGCGGCATGCTCGACGCCGGGAACGGCAACCGCGTCCGCAGGGAGACCCACGGCAACCCGCACGGCAAGCCCGCGCCGGTGCCGGGAACGGCCGGCGCGTGCCCGGACGGCCGGGGGACGGCGTCCTCCCGGCGCCGCCGCGCTCGACGCACACCCGCTCGAGGACGTCCCCGGCACCCTGGTCCAGGACGCCCTCCGCCGAGCCGCCGGAACGGGCTGCTCAGACGATCCGGGCCGCCGCGACGGGCCGCTTGTCGGGCGTGTACGAGGTGCTGCTGTTGACGCTCCACCGGTACCGGCAGAACTTGCCGGTCGCGTTGTCGGCGTAGAACATCATGTGTCCGATGCCCACGCCCTGGAGGTTGCCGACATCGTCGACCATGCGGGTGTCGGGGTACGGGGCGTAACTGGCCTTGCCGTACACCCCGTGCGGGTCCGAGGTGCAGTCGACGATCTCGACGGCGTACTGCGTCTCGCCGTCGACGACCGAGTTTCCGGTGAAGACGCCCTTGACCTCGCGGACCATCACGATGTGACCGGTGTTGTCCGGGTCGGAGCCGCTGTAGTCCACCGCGATCAGGTCGCCCGGTCGCAGATCGGCGACCTTGCTGATGTGCTGGAAGCGGGGGCCCGCGGTGCCCTTGGTGAACGCCGTGCAGTAGTCGGCGGCCTCCGGGACCTTCTCCTGGAAGTACTGGAGGTAGTAGTCGTCGGTGGCCCAGCCGTAGGTGTGCTTCAGGAGGGCCGTCATGAAGGACGAGCAGCGGGCCCGTGCCACCCAGCTCGCCAGGTCGTCGGGCCGGCCCCAGGTGACCGTCGCCGCGGAGCCGATCAGGTAGACGTTGTTGGCACGGGCCGTACGACCACTGACGAGGGCGACCTCGTCGGCGGTCAGCGCGCGCGAATACGCCCGCACGTCGTCCACCGCACCCTTGAACCGGTTCACGTATGCGCCGTCCCAGCGGGCCCGGCCTATGTTGAGGCCCTGCGTGGCCGCCCAGGACAAGGTGGTGTCGGCGCTGCTCTCCAGCACCCCGTTCACATACAGGTGAATGCGCGTTCCGTCCCACACACCGGCCAGATGCGTCCAGACACCTGTCCTGGTGACCGGGGTGCCGGACACGGCCGAGACCTTGGTGCTCTGGTCCTCGCCGCGCACCTTGAACGCCCAGGTGCCGGCCGTGTCGTCGTACTGGAGCAGGAAGCGGCTGGCGGAGCCGCCGTCCTGGCTCACTGCGGTGTACATGTTGGCCAGATCGGCCGGGGCGGCGGAGTCGTCCGACAGGCGCACCCACGCCGAGACCGTGAACGGGGCCGTGGTGTCGAGGACGGAACTCGTGGCGGCGTACGCCCCGGAGGTCCCGTCGAGGCTGAGTTCGCCACCGGCCCGCAGCTTCGTCCAGGTCGCGCCCGCGCCGAGCGTGACGGGGTGTTCCCGCCCGCTGAGGTCACCCGCGGAGCCGTCCAGCGGCCAGTGACCGGCCAGGCCGCCCGGCAGATGTCCGGCCGCGAGCAGCCGCTGGTACTGGACCATCCGCTCGGCCTCCACAAGATGCGGCACGGCCACGGCGGTGAACGGCGTGTCCAGCGGGACGTCGGCCGCGGCGGTACCCGCACCGGCCACCAGGCCCGTCAACGCACCGGCCCCCACCAGCGCCGCTCCGCCCAGCAAACCCCGTCTGCCGATCATCCCTGCCCCCGTCGTGTACATGCTCTGAATGGTCGTCAGAGTGTAAACACGTGTGCCGTTCGCCGTTGTGCCTGGCCTGGCCGCGTGGGCTGTGTCTCACGGTGCTCGGGCAGGGACCCGACCACCGCTCACGGCTGCCACACGTACCGCACGTCCGGTTCACGCTCCTCGTTGTCGCTGCCGTCCGTGAACTCGACGGCGACGAAGCCGTGCCGCTCGTAGAAGCGGTGGGCGGGCTTGTTGACCTGGAACGTCCACAGGGTGAGGCCCTGAGGGACACGTTCCTTGGCCAGTGCCACGAACCGGTCGCCCATCCCGCGTCCCCGCCAGTCCGGGTCGAGGTAGAGCTGGGACAGCAGGTGGCCGTCGAGGACCATCACCCCCACGATCCCGCCGCCGTCGGCCGCTTCGGCGACCCAGGTCTCCCGCAGCGGCACGACCACGTGCTCGAAGTACTCGCGCACCTCGTCGTCGCTGCGCGGTCGTACGACCGTCGGCAGCGCGGCGGCGAAGGACCGCAGCCAGACATCGGCGGCGGCCAGGGCGTCGGGCGCGGTCGCCCGGCGCAGCACGACCTCCTCCGGTCCGTCGCTCACGGGCGCGTCTCCTCGGGAATGACGGCCGTGGCCGTGATCTCCACCAACTGACCTGTGTACCCGAGGCAGGCCACCCCGAGCAGGGTCGACGAATGCGGCCCGGTACTCAGCCCCGAAGCCTCGACGACTTCCCACACCTCGGAGAGCACCGAGGGCTCACTACTCACCACGTACACGTCCGTGGCCACCACGTGCGCCAAGTCGCTTCCGACCGAACGCAGTTGTTCACGCAGGTTCGCGATCACGCGCTCGGCCTGACGCGCGGGGTCCCCCGGCCCGACCACCTCCCCCTTCTCGTCGAGCGGCACGGCGCCGGCGAGGAACGCCAGCTTCGTACCGGCCTCCACCACGGAGGCATGGGAGTAGGCGGGCGGCGGAAACAGACCGGGTGCGGTGACGCGCCGGATCATGTGGGCTCCTGGCGTGGACGAGGGGCAACTTTCCGATCATGCGCAGCCCGGCCGGTGACCGCATCCGAATTTCCGGCGGGCGCCGCGGACCGCTTTTCGTTGGGTGCCCCGGGACCGTCCCGCATACGCTTCCGGCGGTCCGCACGCACCACCCACCCCCGGAGCCGCCCCGTGCCCTCCCTTTCCGACCGCACCTTCCTCGACGCCACCGCCGACCGCCTGGCCGGCCTTCCCGCCGTCCGTGCCGTGGCCCTCGGCGGCTCCCGTGCCCAGGGCACCCACCGGCCGGACAGCGACTGGGACCTGGCCGTCTACTACCGGGGCCCCTTCGACCCCGCCCACCTGCGTGCCCTCGGCTGGGAGGGCGAGGTCGCCGAAGTCGGCGGCTGGGGTGGTGGTGTCTTCAACGGCGGGGCCTGGCTGACCGTCGACGGGCGCCGCGTCGACGTGCACTACCGCGACCTGGACGTGGTCGAGCACGAGCTGGCGGAGGCGCAGGACGGGAGGTTCCGGGTGGAGCCGCTGCTGTTCCATCTCGCCGGGATCCCGAGCTACCTGGTCGTCGCCGAGCTTGCCGTCAACCGGGTACTGCGCGGGGAACTGCCGCGCCCGGCGGCCTACCCCGATGCGCTGCGCCGCACCGCCCCCGAACGCTGGCACGGCACGGCCGCCGCCACCCTCGCCTACGCCAAGGCCAACCACGCCCCGCACGGCCGGCTCACCGAGGCCGCCGGCGCCCTGGCCACGGCCGCCGCACAGACCGCGCACGCGGTGCTGGCGGCGCGCGGCGAGTGGGTGACGAACGAGAAACGGCTGCTGGAACGGGCCGGGCTGCGCGAGGCCGACGTGATCGTCTCGGGGCTGGGCAGCGGCGGCCCGGTCGCCGCGATCGAGAGGGCGGAGGCTCTCTTCCGGGACGCGGTCGCGGCGGCCGGTGCCGCCGAATAATCCGTCGAAGTCCAGCAGTTGGCGCTGCTAGCGTCCCTCCCGTGGCGAAACTCAACCAGATCATCGCAGTCGAGAAGGGCATCAAGTCCAAGGCTCATCAGGACCTGACGTCAGCTCATCACGGACTGCAGAAGCCCGCGTTGCTGGCCGGTATCGCGCGGACGTACCAGCCGAAGGACGAGGAGGGCGAGCAGTTGCCGCCCGAGTCCACGCGGGTGCAGGTGAAGGCCGAGGACGTGCTGCGCGAGACCGCGGCGACGCTGACGCGGCTCTTCGACGTGACCGCCACCAAGGACTGGGCCAACTGCACGGCGCGGGCGGACGTGAAGGTGGACGGGCGGGTGCTCGTCGCCGACGTGCCCGTGTCCTACCTGCTGTTCCTCGAGAAGCAGCTCGTGGATCTCAACACCTTCGTGCGGAAGCTGCCCGTCCTCGACGCCTCCGAGTCCTGGGTGCAGGACCCGTCCACCGACGCGTGGAAGACCGAGCCCGTGCGTACCCTGCGGACCAAGAAGGTGCCCAGGAACCACGTCAAGGCCGAGGCCACCGAGAAGCATCCGGCCCAGGTCGAGGTCTACTACGAGGACATTCCCGTCGGGTACTGGACCACCGTGAAGTTCTCCGGTGCCCTTCCCGCCCGGCGGGTCAACGAACTCCTCGACCGGGTGGAGAGGTTGCAGCAGGCCGTCAAGTTCGCCCGTGAGGAGGCGAACGGCGGCGACGTCGTCGACCAGCGGGTCGGAGACGCCGTGTTCGGCTACCTGTTCGGGTAGCCTTCGAGAATCCCCGGTCCGTCGAGACCGGGGTGCGCGAGGAGCGCAAGCTGACGCTGAAGCTTGTCGTGACTGAGCGGTTCCAGTGGAGGTTCGAATCCTCCCCGCGGCATTCGTTCCGTGCCGCGGTAGCCCAAACGGCAGAGGCAGACCGCGTTCAATCTCAGACTCTCGCTCCAGACTCAGCATTCGCCGCCGATCGCCGGATCGAACGGGCCCGGGCCCCAGCACGTCGAAATGCAGGTTCAAGTCCTGCCCGCGCAGCTCGATGCGCGGTGGTCCAAAGGCAGGACGCGGCGCGATAACGACTGACCCGGGTTCTCAAGCGTGCCGGCGTGTGAACATGGGCGGCATTTCAGGGCCCGGGGGCAGGCTACGCCCCCGGGTCCGCTCGCGTTCACCCGGAAATTGCGTTCATAAAGAACGCGGCTCCACAGGACATTTTTCACACCACAGAAACCCGAGTTCACCTTTCCGTCCGGAAACACGATCTACGGTGGAAGCACCACCGAGCCCGGCCACCGTCGCCCGAAGGCACACCCCGCCCTCGTCCGGACAGGAGCCCCGTGTCCCGCGCCCTCCCCGCACCGCCCCCCTGGCTCGCCCACGCTCTCCGTGCCCAGCGCGGTCCGGTTCCCTGGAGCGCGGTCACCAGGGGAGCGCTCGCCGCCGGGCCGCTGCTCCTCGCCGCCGTCCTCGCCGACCGCGTCTCCCTCGGTGTCCTCGCCGCCATCGCCGCCATGCTCGCCGGGATCAACGACCGGCCCGGCAGCCGGCGGGCCTCGGTCGTGCGGCTCGGGGCGCCCGCGCTGGCCGGGGCAGCGGGTCTGCTCGTCGGCACCTGTGCGGGGCAGCGCCTCACCGCCGTTCCGCTCACTCTTGCGCTCACCGCGCTCGGACTCGTCGCCGGAGGCATGAGCGCCGTCGGTCCCGTCGCCTCCGGTGCCGGTACGCAGCTGCTCGTGGCCTCCGCCGTCGGGGCCGGCATGCCGCTGCCCGAGCCGGGGTGGCAGCGGGCCCTCGCCTTCCTCGCCGGGGCCGGCTGGCTGCTCGCCCTGCGACTGGCCCTGCCCACACCCGGCGCCCTCGCGGGCGACTACCGGTTCGACGGGGAACGAGAGGCCGTCGCCGGGGTGTACGAAGCCGTCGCCGAGCTGCTGGACGCCGTGGGGAACGAAGAGGCCGGTGCCCGGCGGGTCGCGCTCACCGCCGCCCTGGACCACGCGCAGGACGCCCTCGCCGGGCCCCGGCTGCGCCGGTACGCCGGTGCCGCCGCCGAGCGCCGGCTGCATGTCCAGTACACCGCCGCGCTGCCCCTCGCCGAGGCCGCCACCGCCCTCGCCTGGGCCGGGAAGGCTGTCGGCGCACGGGCCGCGGAGGGGCCGCGGCGGCTCGCCGCCGCCGTGCGGGGCAACAGCGGCACCGGACCACTGCCCGCGCCGCGCCGCTCCGCACCCGCCCTCCGGGCGCTGGACGACGCCCTGCTGCGCGCTGCCGAGACCTTCGACCGGGCCGGGGACGCACACCACCGCGCGCACCCCCGTCGCCGCGGCGCCCGGGACCGCGCACGGGCCGCGTTCGGCACCGGCGGACGCGAGTACGGCCTGAGGGTGGCCCTCTGCTTCGGGGCCGGCGCCGCCATCGCCCAGGCACTGCACCACGCCCGCTGGTACGGGCAGCACCAGCACTGGTACTGGCTGCCCGCCACCGTCGTCTTCCTCGTCAAGCCCGACCTCGGTCCGCTCGCCTCCCGGGTCCTGTGCCGGGCGGCCGGAACCGTCCTCGGGGCCCTCGTCTTCGTGGCCTTCGCCGCCGTGCTGCCCCGGCCCGCGGGGCTCGTCGCGCTCGTGGCCGTCTGCGGGGCGCTCATCCCCGTCGCCACCCGGCACTTCGCCGCCCAGACCGCCGTCGTCACCGTGCTCGTCCTCGCCCTCGTCATGGTCGGCGGGGAGCCGCAGGCCTCCGTCAGCCGGATCGGCGAGACGCTGCTGGCCTGCGCGATCGTGCTGATCGTCGGGCATCTGCCGACGGCGGGAGACAGGGGCGGCGCCGTGCGGGCCCGGCTCGCTGCCGCGGGGAGCGCGGCACAGGGCTATCTCGACCACGTCCTGAGCCGGCCGGACGACCGGACGGAGCGGTGGGCCCTGCGACGGGAGGCCTACCGCACCCTCTCCGAGGCCCGCGCGGCCATCTCCGTGGCGGCCGCCGAGCTGCCCGCCCTCGCCCGGCACGCCGAGGGCACGGACACCGTCGCGGCCGTCCTCGAACGGCTCGTCGACACGACCACGGCGTGCGCCGTGCACCTCGACGACACGGGCCGGCTCACGCCGTACCACGACCGGCGGCTGGACGAGTTGCTCGCGGACCTGGAGCGCGGGCGGTCACGGATCGGGCTCCCGGGTCCGCGTCCGGTCCTTGCCCGGCCGGCCGACGGCTAGCCGATCCGTACCCGCACCGGCGCGTGGTCCATGCCCGGCGCATCCCCTCGTACGGCCGGATCCGGGCCCACCGGCGGCAGGCGCGGGCCCCCCTCGCCCGGGAGACCGGTGCCCGCCTGCGTCATCCGGTGCGCCAGGTGGTGGCTGACCAGGATGCGGTCGATCGGTTCGCGCCGCGGCCGTGTCGGCCACCACCCGCAGCTCGGTACGGCCGAGGCAGCCGCCCCGGACGCCGCAACCCGCCGGGGTGTCCGGAGAGCGCCAGGTGCCATTCGCCGTCCAGCCCGGCCCGTCACCCGGTACGAGGACGTCCGGGCGGCCCCCCGGTGACCAGTGCCTCTCCCCGGGCGAGACGCACGCCACGGCCGGTACCTGCAAGGGGTTCGCGCTGCCGCCCGCGCCCGGCGCCGACCTCCTCAACATGGACCCGCCCGCCCCCGCATCCGCCGCCCGACCTCGTCCTCTCGCCGACGACCCCGCGGCGGCGCCCTTCACCGCGCGCCCGCGGTCTGCTCGCGCTCCCCGTCACGTACGGGGCGGACACCGGGACGGAGAGTGCCCGTAATGCCGGAAAGTCAACGGATCCTCACGCTCCGCGCCGAGCCGGTGTCAAGTAGGTCTCAGTCCCGTCACCGGCCGAGGCCTTTGCGTTCCCCGGAGCGTTATCACCAACAGGTACGACGCTTCTGGAGGTACAGGATGGTGAACGGGCGAACAGTGCTCGAACGCTTTCCCGCCGGCGGACCTAGAGGCTCCTGGCCGGCCGAGGAGTTCGCTCACGCACGGCGGCTGGAAGGCCTGCCCGCCGAGGTCGTCATGGACCTCGCCACGGACACGTTCCTGGTGATCGTCCGTGGCGCCGAGGCCGTGGAGTAGGGCGGTCAGGGCGGTCAGGGCGGTCAGGGCGGTCAACCCGCCTTCGGTGCGGGCAGCTTCGCGGTGAACTGCTCGGCCTGGAGTCCGTACAGCTCCGCGTAGACACCGCCCCCGGCGAGGAGTTCGTCCGGGGTGCCGGACTCCACCAGCCGCCCGTGCTCGAGGACGTGCACCAGGTCGGCATGGCGCACCGACGCCAGCCGGTGCGTGATCAGTACGACCGTCTGTCCGCTGCCCGCCAGCGCGCGGATCTTCTCGAAGACCTCCAGCTCGGCCCGCGCGTCCAGGGCCGCCGTCGGCTCGTCCACGATCAGGATGCGCCCGCGCCGGTACGCGGCACGGGCGATGCCGAGCCGCTGCCACTGGCCGCCGGACAGCTCGTGCCCGCCGCTGAAGTTGCGCGCCAGCAGGGTGTCCAGACCGCGCGGCAGGTCCGCGACCACCTCCTCCGCGCCCGCCTCGGCGACCGAGCCGGCCAGCCCGTGGCGCGCGCGGGGGCCCCCAGGAACCGCCCCCCCCCACGCGACCCCCAACGGGGAGAACCCCCCCCAGGGAGACGACGG
>NZ_JBHYKH010000060.1:0-13381 GCF_042741275.1 Streptomyces sp. NPDC058964 | reverse complement strand
GGCGGTCCGCGCACCACCCGCCCCCCGCCCTCTCGGCGCCCCTCGCCCGCAGCCTGTGCTGCGCGCGGGGACCCCTATCAACGGCCGACGGCGACGTTCACCTTCGCGGTGAACGGCCAGCGCTTGAAGTCCTGGGCGACCATCGCGATGCGCTCGGCCAGCTGGTGCCGGTCGGCGGTCGCCGTGTCGACGCCGTCCCACATGATCCGGCCCCGGTCCGGCCTGTAGAGGCCCGCGAGCAGCTTGACCAGGGTCGTCTTGCCCGAGCCGTTCTCGCCCACCAGCGCGACGATCCGGCCCAGCGGGAGCGAGAGCGTGACGTCGTCGAGGGCGGGACGCGCGGCGTCGCCCGGATAGGTGAAACTGACGTTCTCGAACCGGATCTCCCTCGGGTCCTCCGGCAGCGGCTCCCCGCCGACAGGGATCGCCCGATCGGCGGCCTCGACGTACAACCGTTGCAGATCGCCCACGAACAGGGCCTCCTCGTGCAGCTGGTTGATCTCCAGGACGAGCGTGTCGAGGCTCGCCGAGCCGGTTCGGATCGCGATCACCGCCGTACCGGCCACGGACAGTGCCATCGCGCCGGACAGCAGCAGCGCGCCCAGTGTCGCGTACGTCGCCATCGTCGCCAGGCCCGTCCAGGCCGCCGCGATCAGGCCCGTGCGCGCGGCGAGCCGGGACAGCCGGGCCTGTTCCGCCTCCGCCGTCTCCGACATCGCCCTGAAGTGCCGCAGCAGGAACGGGCCGACGCCGTGCACCCGGATCTCCGGGGCGGCCTCCGGTTCGGTGAGCAGGGCGCTGATCAGATGCCCTGCGCGGGCGTGCTGCACCCAGGTGTGGAAGGACTCGTACCGGCGCCGGGCGTTGGTCAGGGCCCCCCAGGCGCTCGGCAGGGTCATGGTCACCAGCAGCGGCAGCAGGGCCGGGTGCAGCACGGTCAGCACGCCCGCCGCGGCGACGAGCGAGATCACCGCGTTGATCACCCGGGTGCCGTAACTGATCATGCGGCGGGCGGACTGGGCGCCGTACTGCGCGGTGTCCAGCAGCTTGTGGAAGGCGTGGTCCTCGATCGCGGCCAGTTCCACGGCCGCCGCGCGCTCCAGGTACAGCTCGGTCGCCACCCGCTCCACCTTGGGCTCGAGGCGGCCGGTGGCATACGTCGACGCGGCCCGCAGCAGGGCGCTCACCAGCATCACCGCGGCCATCGCCACCAGGGCGGGCGCGGCACCGCGCAGCCGCTCCTCGATCGGGCCCCCGCCGATCAGCCGCCCCAGCACACTGTTCACCGCCAGCAGGCTCACCGCCTGGGCCACGCCCCTGCCCGCCTCTGCGGCCAGCACGGTCCGCGCGGCCCGCTCGTCGGCCTGCCGGGCCAGCCGGAAGCTCGACGCCAGCATGCCGGGCAACCGCGTCACCATGGCCCGGAAGCCCAGTTCCAGAAAGGCGTCCCGGTGCTGGTTCCACCCCATGTCGTACCGCAACGGCCCGCCGAACAGCAGCCGTTCCGACTCGGACACCTCGGGTTCGACCCCGCCGCTCTTACCCACCGGACCTCCCCCGGGTCGTGGACGGACGGCCACTATCGCGGGGCGAGGTCCTCAGAGGCAGGGCGCGTGGAGCGGTGGCGTGAACGTGCGGGCGTACGCCCAGCGGCAACGGTGTGTGTACACGGCGCGCGTCGGGTCGTACGCGTCCTGTCCCGCCGTTCCGGCGGGCGCGGCGCTCACGCGCTGATCGGGCGCGACCAGTCCGGGGTAGTGCCCGTCACCCGGCACAACGCCAGATACAACAGGATCGGCGGGGTGTACGGAACCGTGCCGTCCGGCCGGTTGATGAGGCGGGCGACCTCGGGGATCCTGGCTCCGGCGGCGTAGTGGGCCGGAGCGGGCCAGGGCAGGGCGTAGTCGGAGTCGGCCGGGACGATCCACCACCAGTGCGCCTCGTCGGCGTACACGCATCCCACGCGCGTCAGCCGGGGCACGATCAACGGTCCGAAGCGGGCAGGCACGGCCACCGCGTCGCAGCCCAGCGGCGCCGTCATGCCCCGGGGCAGGGGCAGGGGGCCGGGCGTGCCCGGAGTGCGCCGCTCGCGCCGCAGACGCACCAAGCTGTCCAGTCCGAGCACCTGGCCGGCCCCGGGGACGCGGTTCACGGCCATTCCTGCCTCGTACGGCGCGGGCCCTGCGCCTGGGGCCCCACACGGTGCCGTGTCCCCGTCTGTTCCTGCTCGTCCGAGCCGTTCGACTGCCCCGGTTCGGAGCGGGCGCCCCAGCCCAGGTCGTTGCGCGGCTCGGCCATGTCACGGGCGGCGTCGGTCTGGCGCGGCAGCTCGGCCCAGACCAGCAGTCCGGGTCCGCTCTCCTGGGCCCCCCAGGCCCGGCACAGGGCGTCGACGAGGAGCAATCCCCTCCCGTGCTCCTCCTCGGGCCGCTGCGGGGACGGGTGGGGCTCGCCGGGGGCGCAGCCCTCGTCGCGCACGGCTATGCGGACCGTGTCGTCGTGGTCGTGCAGTTCGCACACGACGCGACTGCTCGCGGTGTGCACGATCGCGTTGGTGACCAGCTCGGACATGACCAGTTCCGCCGTGTCGCAGGTGTCCGCGCAGACCGACCAGCCGGTCAGCCGGGCACGCGTCAGGCGTCTCGCCTGGGCGGGAGAACCCGGATGTGCGGCCAACTCGAACCGGAACCGGCGCGCGGCAGCGGCCCCACCTGGGGCGAGTCCCGCGGCGGCGCCGAGACCGGAACGGTCTGCGGCGGCGTCTGTTCCTAAGGGCGCGGACGGAATCACGCTTGCCACTATCTCCCCGCCGTGAACACTTGGCAAGTGTCACTCTGAAAAATGCAGAGTGCCGTGTGACGCGGTGAAGGGCCGTGGCACACTGCTCGCAACAGCACCTCTAGCGGCGCCAGTTCGGATCACCGGGGATCCACAGGATCTACGAGCCGGTCTTCGAATGGCGCCGCAGGGCTGTCAGGATTCGTTCGTGGAGGTGGGAGCGTGAGCGAACCGCGGTCCGCGCCGACGGTGGGGCAGGTCGTCCTCGGGCGGCGCCTGCTGGACCTGCGGGAACGCGCCGGTCTCAAGCGCGAGGAGGCCGCCCGTGTCCTCCGTGTCGCCCCCGCCACCGTCCGCCGCATGGAGATGGCCGAGGTCGCGCTCAAGATCCCGTACCTCCAACTGCTCCTGAAGGCCTACGGCGTGCCCGACGAAGAGGCCGACCTCTTCGTGCGCTTGGCCGAGGAGGCCAACAGGCCCGGCTGGTGGCAGCGGTTCCACGACATCCTGCCGGGCTGGTTCTCGATGTACGTCAGCCTGGAGGGCGCGGCCGCCCTCATCCGCTCCTACGAGCCGCACTTCGTGCCGGGGCTGCTGCAGACGGAGGACTACGCGCGCGGGGTCCTCAAGTCGGGGGCCATCGGCCAGACGTGGCCCGAGGACATCGAGCGTCACGTCGCGCTGCGCATGCAGCGCCAGGAACTGCTCACCCGTCCCGACGCCCCCCGTTTCTGGGCGGTGATGGACGAGACCGCCCTGCGCCGGCCGATCGGCGGCCCGGAGGTGATGCGCGCGCAGATCGACAGACTGCTAGAGGCCACGAAGCTGCCCAATGTGACCCTCCAGGTCGCCCCGTTCGCCAACGGGCCGCACCCGGGCACCTACGGGCCCTTCGTGCTGTTCCGATTTGCCATGTCAGAACTGCCGGACATGGTCTACAGCGAGTACCTGACCGGCGCCGTCTACCTGGACGCGCGCTCCGAGGTGGCGACCCACCTGGAGGTCATGGACCGCATGGCGGCGCAGGCCGCTACGGCACATCGCACGAAGGAGATCCTCCGGGATCTCCGCAAGGAGTTGTGAATGGATCGCATCAAGTCCCAGTCCGGGCCGCGGAACCGCGCCGAGCGGATCTACAACGGCATGCCCGCACGGGAGTTGGGCAGCGAGGGCTGGCACAAGCCATGGAGCGGCGGAAACGGGGGCAACTGCCTGGAGGCGATGAAGCTGGCCGACGGCCGGATCGCCGTCCGCCAGTCGACCGACCCGGACGGGCCCGCGCTCATCTACACCTCGGACGAGATGACCGCCTTCATCGAGGGCGCGAAAGCGGGGGAGGCCGACTTCCTGCTGTCCTGAGCGGCCCGTTGCTCTGATTTCTTGCTCAACTTCCTTATCTTGGTACTGACTTGATCATTCACTGTGTCATTCACTGTGCCAGCTGCTTACGGAGTGCCTCATGACCGGGCAGGACCCCACGGCCGCCGCCGAGATCGACACCAGCAGGCCGCACCCCGCGCGCATGTACGACTGGTATCTCGGCGGCAAGGACAACTACCCCGTCGACGAGGAGATGGGCCGGCAGATGCTCGCCCTCGACCCGAGGGTGCCGGTGATGGCGCGGGTCAACCGGGCCTTCATGCACCGCGCCACACGCTGGCTGGCGCGGAACGGCGTGCGCCAGTTCCTGGACGTCGGCACCGGCATACCGACCGAGCCCAACCTGCACCAGATCGCCCAGTCGGTCGCGCCCGACGCCCGTGTCGTCTACTGCGACAACGACCCGATCGTGCTGGCCCACGCGGCGGCGCTGCTGCGCAGCACACCCGAGGGCACGACCGAGTACCTGCAGGCCGACGTGCGTGATCCGGCCGCCATCGTCGAGGGCGCCAAGCGGGTCCTGGACTTCGGCCGTCCGGTCGCGCTCTCGCTCGTCGCCCTTCTCCACTTCGTCTCGGACGAGGACGGCGCGCACGAGCTGGTCGACCGGCTACTGTCCGAACTGCCCTCCGGAAGTCACCTGGTGATGACCCACGCCACCGCCGACTTCACCCCGCAGGAGTCGGCGGCGGCCACCGAGAAGCTCAGGGCGGCGGGCGTCACCCTGGCGCTGCGCTCCCGCGCGGAGTTCGCCCGCTTCTTCGACGGGCTGGAGCTGGTGGACCCCGGCGTCGAGATCGTCCACAAGTGGCACCCGGAACTGGGCGAAGCCGTTCCCGGACAGGACGACGGGGTCATCCCGGGATACGGGGCGGTGGGGCGCAAGGCGTAGGTCCGCCGGAGCGATCGAGGTGCGCGGTGCCGGCCGCGCACCCGGGCCGGCCGCGCACCCGGGTCGGCGGTGGCCGGGGTCGGCGGTGGCCGGGGTCGGTCGAGTCCGGGGTCGGTCGAGTCCGGGTGCGGACCGGCGGTCATCGGCTGCGGGGCCGGTTCCGGCCCTGCGCACGTCATCCGAGGCCGGTTCCGGCCTCCGCCGTCATCCGGGCGGCAGAACGGCGCACAGCGCCTCCAGCGCGGCTCCGTACGCGTGCTCCGAGGGCGTCGCGTACCCGACCACCAGACCGTCACCCGCGTCCGCCTCCGACGCAGGGTGCCGGAACGCGGCGAGTCCGTCGAGGGCCACGCCGTGCCAGGCGGCCGCCTTCACCGCGGACCGCTCGGTGCCCGGCGGGAGCCGGAGCACCGCGTGCAGCCCGGCCGCCACGCCGGTGACCTCGACGTGCGGCGCGTGCGCGGCGAGCGCCTCGACCAGCCGGTCACGGCGGCGCCGGTAACGCTGCCGCATCCGCCGCACATGACGGTCGTACGACCCCGAGACCACGAAGTCCGCGAGGGCCAGCTGGTCCGGCACGCTCGCCCACGCCTCCCGCTCGCCCTTGGCCGCCAGCACGGCGTCGACGTACCGCTCCGGGAGGACCATCCACCCCAGCCGCAGTGCGGGCGACAGGCTCTTGCTGACCGAGCCGATGTGGATCACCCGCTCGGGGTCGAGGCCCTGGACCGCCCCGACCGGCTTGCGGTCGTACCGGAACTCCCCGTCGTAGTCGTCCTCCAGCACCACACCGCCGCGCGCGCGAGCCCAGTCGGTCACGGCGCTCCGGCGCCCGGCGTGCAGCGGGCCGCCGGTCGGGAACTGGTGCGCGGGCGTGAGCAGCACGGCCCGTTCGCGCCCCAGCAGGTCCACGCGCGCGCCGTGCTCGTCCAACGGGAGCGGCACCGTCCGCACACCGGCCGCCGCGAGCAGCTCCCGGTGGAACCCCAGCCCGTACGCCTCCACGGCCAGCGGGCCACGGACCACACCGCCGCCGCCCTGGCCGAACAGCAGCCTCAGCGCGTGCGCGAAACCGGAGCAGATCACGATCCGGCCCGGTTCGGTGCGCACACCACGCGCGCGTGCCAGGTACTCCGCGAGGGCCTCGCGCAGCTCGGGCCGTCCCGCGGGATCGCCCGGCCCGAACGCCTCGCTGGGCGCCGCCCGGAGCGCCCGCCGGTACGACGCCGCCCAGGCCGTGCGCGGGAACGCCGACGCGTCCGGGGTGCCCTGTCTGAGGTCGTGCCGTGGTCCACGCGCGCGTGGCGGAGCCTTCCTCGGCACCCGTGCGGTGTCTCGCAGTGGCTCGGCCCGCTCGGCGACCCGGGTGCCCGCGCCCTGCCGTGCGGTCAGCCAGCCCTCCGCGACCAGCTCCGCGTACGCGTCCGCGACGGTGTTCCGGGCCACGCCGAGGTCGGCGGCGAGCGAGCGGTATGGCGGCAGCCGGGTGCCGGGAGCCAGCCGTCCGCCCCGCACGGCCTCGCGCAGCGCCCGGATCAGCGAGGCGCGCCGCCCGCCCGGCCCGGACAGCTCCAGATGCAGGTCGGTGCCGATCCGCTCCGCCGAATTGACCCACGATTCCGTCATGTAAATGCACCCTACAGAGGGTCTTTCGGGGCCGTAGGTTGCAGGACATGACGACGAACGCCGCCACCGCCACCGCCACTGCCGGTGCCATCGCCTCCGCCGGGGCCGGCCGGACCCGCCTCGACTTCGCCAAGTCGGCCCCCAAGGTCTTCCGCGCCCTCATCGGCTTCGACGCCGCCGCCCGCGAGGGTCTCGACCCCGCTCTCGTCGAACTCATCCAGATCCGCGGCTCGCACCTCAACCACTGCGCCTACTGCCTGCACATGCACACCAACGACGCCCGCAAGGCGGGCGAGAGCGAGGACCGGCTGCACATGGTCGCCGTGTGGCGCGAGGCCCGGCACTTCTTCACCCCGAAGGAACAGGCCGCCCTCGCCCTGACGGAGGCGGTCACCCTGGTGGCCGACGCGGGCGTCCCCGACGACGTCTACGCCGAAGCCGCCGCCCACTTCGACGACGAGGAGGAACTGGCCCACGTCCTGGCCCTGATCCTCACCATCAACACCTGGAACCGGGTGGCCCTGTCGACGGGCAGGGTGCCGGGTACCGACGAACGCCGCCGCTGAGACCCGCCGGCCGCCTCCCGGCGCCGCCGCTCACACGGTCATCGGCCGGTCGTACGGCGATATCGGCGCCGGCAGCCGCGAACTCCCCGTCAGATAGCGGTCGACGGCGGCCGCCACCGCCCGTCCCTCCGCGATCGCCCACACGATCAGCGACTGTCCTCGCGCGGCGTCCCCGGCGGCGAACACGCCGGGGACGTTGGTCGCGAAATCGCGGTCCCGGGTGATCGTGCCGCGGGGCTCCAGCGCCAGCCCCAGCTGGTCGATGAGCCCGTCCTCCCGGTCCGGCCCGGAGAACCCGAGGGCGAGCAGCACGAAGTCGGCGGGGAGCGTCCGCCCGGTGCCCGGCACGGGCTGCCGTGCCGCGTCCACCTCGACCAGGTGCAGCGACCGCACCTGTCCGCTCCGGTCCCCGGTGAAACGGAGCGTCGACGCGGCGAAGAGCCGGGCGTCGGCGTCCGCCGCCGGCGCCGTCTCCAGATCACGCGCCTCCTCGTGCGCGGCGGACAGCCGGTAGATCTTGGGATACGTCGGCCAGGGCTCGGAGTCGTCGTCCCGCTCGGTACCCGGCTGGGCGTAGATGTCCAGCTGGGACACGGACGCGGCGCCTTCCCGCACCGCGGTCCCCAGACAGTCGGCCCCGGTGTCACCGCCGCCCACGATGACGACGTGCTTGCCCACGGCGGACATCGGCGAGACGTCCAGATCCCCCTCGCACACCCGGTTGGCCAGGGGCAGATACTCCATCGCCTGGTGTATCCCGGTCAGCTCCCGCCCCGGCACGGGCAGTTCGCGCCACGCGGTGGCTCCCGTCGCGATGACGACGGCGTCGTACCGCGACCGCAGCTCGGCCGCCCCGATGTCCCGCCCGACCGCCGTCGCCGTACGGAACTTGGTGCCCTCCGCGCGCATCTGCGCCAGCCGCCGTTCCAGATGCCGCTTCTCCATCTTGAACTCGGGGATGCCGTACCGCATCAGCCCGCCCAGCCGGTCGTCCTTCTCGTACACGGCGACCGTGTGGCCGGCCCGGGTCAGCTGCTGGGCCGCGGCCAGTCCCGTCGGCCCCGACCCGATCACCGCGACCGTCCGCCCGGACAGCCGGTCCGGGGGCCGGGGCGGTACGAACCCCTCCTCCCACGCCCGGTCGCCGATCGCGCATTCGACGTTCTTGATGGTGACGGCCGGCTGGTTGATCGCGAGAACGCATCCCGCCTCGCACGGCGCCGGACACAACCGGCCGGTGAACTCCGGGAAGTTGTTCGTGGCGTGCAGCCGGTCACTGGCCGCCCGCCAGTCCTCCCGCGACACCAGGTCGTTCCACTCGGGGATCAGGTTGCCCAGCGGGCAGGCGTCGTGGCAGAAGGGGACTCCGCAGTCCATGCACCGGTCGGCCTGCTTGCTGATGATGGGCAGCAGCGCCCCCGGGACGTAGACCTCGTCCCAGTCCCGGACCCGCTCCTCGACGGGCCTGCGCGGCCACTCCTCGCGCGGCGTGGTCATGAAACCCTTGGGATCGGCCATGGTCGTCTTCCTTGCGTACGCGTACGACGGGCCGTGCGGCATCGGGCGCACTCTTTCGGCCACGATACGTCTCCTCGGCCACACGCGCAGGGTGGTGGACAGCGCTTTCTCGGAGGCGTCTCCCAGGCACGAGCCGGCTACCGGCAGGGGACCGCCCTCAGGTGAGTGCCAGCACGTACACCACCGCGGCCGCCGCCGAGGCGATCGTGCGGACGTGGTTCCACACGGTCCACTGGCGCACGTACGTCGGCCAGTACGAAGCGGCCTCCGGCGTTCCGGGGTCCAGCTCGCCGAGGGTGTTGTTGCGGGGCACGTTCGCCACCACGGTCACTCCGAACGAGCCGAACAGATACAGAGCGCTGCCCAGCAGCAGTTCCACTTTCCCGTCGTCGGGCCACAGCAAGAACGTCACCACCGCGATCACCGCGCACAGCACCGCCGACCCGGCGAACACCAGCATGAAGGCCGGTGTCACGGCGGCCACGTTGATCGCGTTCATCGCCGCGACGCCCTGCGCGGGCGGCAGCGCCGCCAGCCCCCTCATCACGAATGTCGAGAACCCGCAGAAGACCCCGGCGACCAGGCCGGTCCCGAGCACACCCAGCAGGGTCAGTACGAAATACGGCCCATCGATCACGACCAACGCACACTCCCACCTCCGAGCCGGGCCCCACCCGGCACTTTCGTCCCCTCCAGTGAATTCCCACCCGGGCACGGTGCCCATGGCCGAGGACCGCGACCGCATACGCGGGCGTCCACACGGGGCACCGGTGCCCGGTCCCAGCCCCCTCCTTCCTCGGCTCAGCCCACCCCCCTCGGCTCAGCCCAGCTCCCTCCGCTCCCGGTCCGCGTCCTTCCGGCGCCAGCTCACGTCAGCCCACTCCGGCCCCGGTCCCGCGCCACGCACGCAGTACGGTCTCCACCGCCGGCGCGATCCGCCGCCGTGCCTCGTACCTGGCCACCCCGCTCATCAGCAGCTGGTCGTACGGTGTGTCCAGGTGCCGTACCGACGCTACGACCGCCGAGATCACCGCGCCCTCGGACAGCGCCCGCCCCGCGGCACTCCTCCCGACCCGGCCACTGCCCCGCACCGAAGCGTGCCCGGCGATCGCCCGCGCCCGGTCCGCCGGGCACCCGGGAAACAGCCGCCGGATCTCCGCCGCGAATGCCTCCGTGAACCGCACGTCCTCCGCCGTCCTGCGCCGCGCGTCCCGTGCCCGCCGCCGTCGCCGCGCCTCGGCATCGGCCAGGCAGCGTTCCTCGGCCCGGGCCAGGGCCGCCTCCTCCACGAGGACGCCCTGCCGCTCGTACCGGCTCCTGCGCCGGTTGAAGCGGACGACCACCGCCCACAGCGCACTCTCCTCCCGCGACCTGCGGGTCAGCGCGGTGTCGCCGCGCGGCAGGAACACCAGGTGTCCGAGGTCGGCGCAGTCGAGGCAGCGCGGCGCACCGTACTCCAGCACGAGCAGCGACAACGGCCCGCGGCGGCAGGCGGCGCACTGCTTGCGCCGCAGCGGCTGGAAGACGAGAAGTCCACCGTGGTGCCGGGGAGTTGCGAGGCGCGCCATGCACGGTTTCTTCCCCGTGCGGCCCGGGATCTCCCGGCGGGCCCGCCTCGGTCTTCCCCGTGCGGCCAGGGACCGTCCGGCAGCACCCGGCATGATGGCGACCGTGCGACTGGAAGCGATCACCTGGGACCGGCTCGGCGTACTGCTCGCCGAGCGGCTGCTGGACCTGAAGCCCGCCGACGGCGGACCCTGGCCGCGCGTCGCCTTCGACGGCGCCCCGGCGGCCCGCCCGGGTGACCTCGCGGAGCGCGTCGCGGAGGAACTGCGCGTGCGCGGCCGTCCCTCCCTCGTCCTGGGTACCGAGGGATTCCTGCGTCCCGCGTCGCTGCGTCTGGAGCACGGCCGACGGGACGTCGAGTCGTACTACAGCGGCTGGTTCGACACCGCCGCCCTGTGGCGCGAGGTCTTCGGCCCGCTCGAACCCGGCGGGGACGGTCGTGTCCTGCCCGACCTGTGGGACCCGGCCACCGATCGGGCAACCCGCAGCTCATACGTCCGACTCCCGCCCGGTGGGCTGCTGTTGATGCACGGTCCTCTCCTCCTGAGTCACTGGTTCCCCTTCGATCTGAGCGTCCATGTCCTCCTCTCGCCGGGCGCCCTGCGCCGCCGCACGCCCGAGAGCGACCACTGGACGCTCCCGGCCTTCGAGCGGTACGCGGACGAGACCGACCCCGTCACGACGGCCGACGTCCTGGTGCGTGCCGACGACCCCCGCCACCCGGCGTGGAGCGGATGAACCGAACATCCCTCTCCACGCTTTATATGCGTATACATCTAACTGTCTTGACGTCACGACGATCTCCTCGGCCTCCTCGACGAACGAACCCACTTCCTTCGACGAATTTGTCCGCGCCCTTCTCGACGGCAGGAACTCCGCCTGCGTCGCGACCCTCGGCCCTGACGGTGCCCCGCAGAACTCGGTGTGCTGGATCAAGCGCGAGGGCGACACCGTGCCCTTCTCCTCCGTCGGCAACCGCCAGAAGGTGCGCGACCTCCGCCGCGACCCGTGCATCGGCCCCTCGGTCTTCGATCTGGCCAACCCCCACGCCTCGGCCGAGATCCCCGAGCTCTCGCACAAGTACCTCGGCATCGACCCGCCCGCGGAGAGGGACGACGAGGTCCGCGTGATCGTCAGGATCGGTCCCGCCGAAGGCCGTGGCCTTCCCGGCCTGAGGATTCAGCCCGATTGTTTGGCCCGGGGATCCGGTCTGAGGGTGCGGTCATGGACCCGTGCGCGAGACAATGAGAGACGCCGGGATCAGCGGTGCGTCCCGCGCCGCGCCGGCACATTCGGCATCGGAGGTACCTCATGACCACCGCCGGCGACATCATGCACCGTGGCGCTCAGTGGATCCCCGCCCACGAGACCCTCGACCGCGCCGCCCAGTTGATGCGGGAGCTCGGCGTCGGCGCCCTGCCCATCAGCGACCAGAACGAACGCCTCTGCGGAATCCTCACCGACCGCGACATAGTCGTCGGGTGCGTGGCCATGGGGCGCGACCCGGCCAAGGTCACCGCCGGCGAGATGGCCCAGGGAACGCCCCGCTGGATCGAGGCGAGCGCCGATGTGGGCGAGGTGCTCCAGGAGATGAAGGACCACCAGATCCGCAGGCTTCCCGTCATCCAGGACAAGCGCCTGGTCGGCATGATCAGCGAGGCCGATCTCGCCCGGAACCTCAGCGAGGACCAGATCGCCACCTTCGCGGAGAGCGTCTACGCCAGGACCACCCCGTCCCTCCACTGACCGTGGCGCCGGGCGTCAGGCCCTTCCGCGGGCCGGTCAGAGCCAGCCGTTGCGACGGAATCCCCGGTACAGAGCGAGGCACGCGACCGATATCACGCCGAGGACCAGGGGATAGCCGAACCGCCAGTGCAGCTCCGGCATGTGATCGAAGTTCATGCCGTAGACACCGCACACCATCGTCGGCACGGCGATCACCGCGGCCCAGGCCGTGATCTTCCGCATGTCCTCGTTCTGCGCGACCGTCACCTGCGCCAGGTGCGCCTGCAGGATCGAGTTGAGCAGTTCGTCGAAGGAGGCGATCTGCTCCTTGGCCCGCATGAGGTGGTCCAGGACGTCCCTGAAGTAGGCCTGTATCTCCGGGTCGACCACTCGTATCGGGCGGGTGGCGAGATCCTCCACCGGGCGGGCGAGCGGCACGACGGCCCGCTTCAGCTCGAGGAGTTCACGCTTGAGCTGGTAGATCCGCCCGGGGTCGGCGCGTGCGCCGTTCTCCGCGAACACGTCCGTCTCGACCTGGTCGATGTCGGCCTGAACCGCGTCGGTGACGTTCAGATAATCGTCGACCACATGGTCCGCGACCGCGTGCAGGACCGCCGCCGGCCCCTTCACGAGCTGCTGCGGATCCGACTCCAGCTCCTCGCGCAGCGGCCCCAGCGAGCCGTGCCGGCCGTGCCGCACCGTGATCACGAAGTCACGGCCGACGAACACCATGATCTCGCCGGTGTTCACCACCTCACTGGTCGCCGTGAGCTGTTCGTGCTCGACGTAGCAGACCGTCTTGAACACCGCGAACAGCGTCTCGCCGTACCGCTCCAGCTTCGGGCGCTGATGGGCCTCGACCGCGTCCTCGACCGCCAGCGGGTGCAGGTCGAACAGCTCGGCGATGCCCGCGAACTCACGGACCGTCGGTTCGTGCAGTCCCAGCCACACGAAACCGTCACCGTGCTTGCGCACCCGCTCCACGGCGTCCACCAGGTCGCCGCCCCCGGGGACCCGGACGCCGTCCCGGTACGTCACGCAGTTGACCACCGACGAGCCGAGCGGTGACCGGGCGGGGTGGCTCAGGTCGACCCGCGGCCGCCGCCGGGCCAACCGCGCAACCTTGCGCAGGCCGGTGACCCTGCCCAGGTCCCTGACCTTCCGCAGATTCCCTGCCATGGACATCTGGCTCTCCTTGCGTGGCTCTCCTCGCGCCGTGCTGCCGCGCCTTGGCTGGAAAGTCTGCCAGTTCGGCGCGAGACGCGGGTGAGCCTGTGGGAACAGACAGTTCCGTTTAGTTCCCGGTTGTGGACAAGGCATTCCCTTGATG
>NZ_JBHYKH010000059.1:8011-27124 GCF_042741275.1 Streptomyces sp. NPDC058964 | reverse complement strand
CGTGCTGGCCGCGGCGGGTGCCCACGGCCTGGGCTTCACGCTCCCCGTCACCCTGGCCATCGCCGCCCTGCTGGCGGTGCTGGTCGCCTCCTACCGGCAGGTGATCGCGGCCTTCCCGGACGGCGGTGGCTCCTACGCGGTCGCCAGGACGCACCTGGGCGCCCGCACCAGTCTGGTGGCCGCCGCCTCCCTGGTCCTGGACTACGTCCTGAACGTCGCCGTCGCCGTCACGGCCGGCGTGGCCGCCCTGACCTCCGCCTTCCCGGCCCTGTACGGCGACCGGCTGTGGCTGTGCCTGGCCGTCCTCGTGCTGGTCACGGCGGTCAATCTGCGCGGCATAGTCGAGTCGGCCAAGGTTTTCATCGTGCCGACCGTCGTCTTCGTCGGCTCCATCTTCGTGCTGATCATCGTCGGACTGTTCCGGTCCGCGCCGGTGAGCACCGCCACGGCCGCCGGCCATGCCTCGGTCCTGGCCGACAACGCGACCACCGTGGGCGCCCTGCTCCTGCTGAAGGCGTTCGCTTCCGGGTGCTCCGCCCTGACCGGCGTCGAGGCCATCGCCAACGCCGTCCCGTCCTTCCGGGTCCCGCGCGCCCGGCGCGCCCAGCGGGCCGAGGTCGCCCTCGGCGCCGTCCTCGGCGCGATGCTGATCGGCCTGTCGGTGCTGATCTCCCGCTTCCATCTCCAGCCGGTCGAGGGCGTTACCGTCCTCGCCCAGCTCGCGGACGCCTCGCTCGGCCACAACTGGGCCTTCTACGTGATCCAGTTCGCCACGATGATCCTGCTGGCCCTGTCGGCGAACACCTCCTTCGGCGGCCTTCCGGTCCTGCTGAAGCTGCTCGCCCGGGACAACTACCTGCCGCATGTCTTCGCGCTGAAGGCCGACCGTCAGGTGCACCGGCACGGCGTGCTGGTCCTCGCCGCGGTCTCGGCCGCGCTGCTGGTCTTCTCCGGCGGCGACACCAACACCCTGGTGCCGCTCTTCGCCATCGGCGTCTTCGTCGGCTTCACCATCGCCCAGGTCGGCATGGTCCGGCACTGGCGGCTGGAGAGCGGCCCCGGCTGGCGCGGCAAGGCGCTGCTCAACGGCTTCGGCGCCGTCCTGACCGGTGTCTCGACCGTCGTCGTCACGGCGAGCAAGTTCACCGAGGGCGCCTGGCCGATCGTGGTGGCCCTACCCATCCTGGTCGCCGCTTTCCTGACCGTCCGCCGCACTTACGAAAGGATCGGCGAGCGACTCGGCCTGGGCCGCATCCCCGAGCCCCCGCACCGCGACCGCTCGCTGGTGATCGTACCGGTGTCCTCCTTGTCCCGTCTGACGTCCGAGGCCCTGACAGCTGCCGCCTCTCTCGGCGACGAGGTCCGCGCGGTGACCGTCTGCTACCCGGACCCGGAGGACCGGCCCCAGTTGCACGCCCTGGAGCGGGCCTGGGCCGAGTGGGACCCTGGGGTGCCACTGGTCCGGCTGTCGTGCGAGCGGCGCAGCCTGGGCCGCCCCATCGCCGCGTATGTCCGTGAGGTGGCCGCCTCCGAGCCGGCCACGCGGGTCACCGTCCTGATCCCGGAGACGGAGCCGGAGCGGCTGTGGCAGCGGCTGCTGCAGAACCAGCGGGGCGCCGTCGTCGCCCACGCCGTGCGGCGGGAGACGGACGCGGTGATCTGTCGGCTGCGCTTCCGGCTGCTGTGAGCCGGGTCACCGACGGTCACGGCGGCCTACTCACCGGTACGGGTCAGAGGGCGTAAGAGTCCCGTCAAAGCTGTGCGAGCCACCGTAAGAGGACCGTCAACGGACGACCCAATCCGGCCAGGGAGGCGCTTTCCTCTAATCGTCCGTTTCAACCGAACCTCATCCCAGGAGTTCGCGATGGCCGATCTGGCCTTCGTCGTCACCGTGCTCGCGGGTTTCGCGCTGGTGGCCCTTGTCGCCAAGGGGGTGACGAAGCTGTGACCGCCGAGAACATCGTCGGCCTCGTCGTGGCCGTCGCCCTGCTGGGCTATCTCGTCCTCGCCCTGATCTTCCCGGAGAGGTTCTGAGCGCAGACATGAGTCCAGAACTCGCAGGCTTCCTCCAGCTGCTCGCCCTCATAGGCGCGCTGGCACTCGCCTACGTCCCCCTCGGCAACTACATGGCCAGGGTCTACTCCTCGAAGAAGCACCTGCGGGTGGAGAAGTGGATCTACAAGGCCATTGGTGCCAACCCCGACACCGAGATGACCTGGCCCGCCTACCTGCGCGGCGTCCTCGCCTTCTCGGCCGTAAGCGTGCTCTTCCTCTACCTGCTGCAGCGGATCCAGGGTGTCCTGCCCGGCTCGATGGGCTACTCGTCGGTCAACCCGGCGCAGTCGTTCAACACGGCCGCGTCGTTCGTGACCAACACGAACTGGCAGTCGTACTACGGCGAGCAGGCCATGGGCCACGTCGTGCAGACCGCCGGTCTGGCCGTGCAGAACTTCGTCTCCGCGGCCGTCGGCATCGCCGTCGCCGTGGCGCTGGTGCGCGGCTTCGCGCGCTCGCGCACCGGTGAGCTCGGCAACTTCTGGTCCGACCTGGTGCGCGGCACCATCCGCATCCTGGTTCCGGGTGCCGTGATCGCGGCTGTCGTGCTCGTGGCGTGCGGCGCCATCCAGAACTTCTCCGGCATCCACGAGGTCGGTCAGTTCATGGGCGGCTCGCAGCAGTGGAACGGCGGCGCGGTCGCCTCGCAGGAGGCCATCAAGGAGCTGGGCACCAACGGCGGCGGTTACTTCAACGCCAACAGCGCCCACCCGTTCGAGAATCCCACCCCGTTCTCGAACCTCTTCGAGATCTTCCTGCTGCTGGTGATCCCGTTCTCGCTGACCCGTACCTTCGGCGTCATGGTGGGCTCGGTCAAACAGGGCTACGCGATCCTCGCGACGATGGCCACCATCTGGGTCGGCTTCGTCGTGCTGATGATGTGGACCGAGTTCGCTCACCACGGTCCGGCGTTCCAGATCGCCGGCGGGGCGATGGAGGGCAAGGAGACCCGCTTCGGCGTCGGCTCGTCGTCGATCTTCGCGGTGTCGACGACGCTTACCTCGACCGGTGCGGTGGACTCGTTCCACTCCTCGTTCACGGGCCTGGGGGGCGGCATCACCATGCTCGGCATGATGCTGGGCGAGATCGCGCCCGGTGGTACCGGCTCCGGCCTCTACGGCATGCTGATCATGGCGATCATCGCGGTGTTCATCGCCGGTCTGATGGTCGGCCGCACGCCCGAGTACCTGGGCAAGAAGATCGGTTCGCGCGAGATCAAGCTGGCGGCCTGCTACATCCTGATCACGCCGGCGCTGGTGCTCATCTTCACAGCCTCTTCCATGGCGCTGCCGACTCCGCCGCACTCGATGCTGAACTCGGGCGCTCACGGATTCTCCGAGGTCCTGTACGCCTACACATCGGCTTCGAACAACAACGGCTCGGCCTTCGCCGGCCTGAACGCAAACACCGACTGGTACAACACCATGACCGGACTTGCCATGCTGCTCGGCCGCTTCCTGCCGATGGTGTTCGTCCTGGCGCTCGCGGGATCGCTCGCCGAGCAGAAGCCGGTCCCGGTCACCGCGGGCACCCTGCGCACCGAGAAGCCGCTGTTCACCGGCCTGCTGGTAGGCGCGATCCTGATCATCACCGGTCTGACCTACTTCCCGGCCCTGGCGCTGGGTCCGCTGGCCGAGGGGCTGGCGTCATGACCACTCGCACAGAGAAGCAAGAGGACTCGATGTCCACAGCCACCCCGACCCGGGCGCCGCACAGCGACGTGCCCACCGGGCACAAGCCTGCCGAAGGACGTGTCGGCGCGGGCCTGTTCGATCCCAAGCAGCTTCTCAAGTCGCTGCCTGACGCCTTCCGCAAGCTCGACCCGCGGGTGATGATCAAGTCTCCCGTGATGTTCGTGGTGTGGATCGGATCGGTGCTGACCACGGTCTTCTCCTTCAAGGACCCGGGCGACTGGTTCGGCTGGGCGATCAGCGCCTGGCTGTGGCTGACCGTCGTCTTCGCCAACCTGGCGGAGGCCGTGGCCGAGGGCCGGGGCAAGGCGCAGGCCGACACCCTGCGCAAGGCCAAGACCGACACCATCGCGCGCCGACTCCTCAAGGACGGCTCCGAGGAGCAGGTCCCAGGCACCGAGCTGAAGATCGGCGACCTGGTCGTCTGCGAGGCGGGCGACATCATCCCCGGTGACGGTGACGTCATCGAGGGCGTCGCCTCGGTGGACGAGTCGGCGATCACCGGTGAGTCGGCGCCCGTGATCCGCGAGTCCGGTGGCGACCGCAGCGCCGTCACGGGCGGTACCAAGGTCCTCTCCGACCGGATCGTCATCAGGATCACGACGAAGCCGGGCGAGACCTTCATCGACCGGATGATCAACCTTGTCGAGGGTGCGGCCCGGCAGAAGACGCCGAACGAGATCGCGCTGAACATCCTGCTGGCGTCGCTGACGATCGTCTTCCTGCTGGCCTGTGCCACGCTGCCGCCGTTCGCCGACTACGCGGGCACGCACCTGACGATGGTCGTGCTGGTGGCCCTGCTGGTCTGCCTGATCCCGACCACGATCGGCGCGCTGCTGTCCGCGATCGGCATCGCGGGCATGGACCGCCTGGTCCAGCGCAACGTCCTGGCAATGTCCGGCCGCGCGGTCGAGGCCGCCGGCGACGTCTCCACGCTGCTGCTCGACAAGACCGGCACCATCACCCTGGGTAACCGCCAGGCCGCCGAGTTCGTGCCGGTGCGCGGGACGACGGAGGCCGAGGTCGCCGACGCCGCCCAGCTCTCCTCGCTGGCCGACGAGACGCCCGAAGGCCGTTCCATCGTCGTCCTGGCGAAGGAGAAGTACGGCCTGCGCGAGCGTCACCAGGGCGAGCTGGCGCACGCCGAGTGGATCGCCTTCACCGCCCAGACCCGTATGTCGGGTGTGGACGTCGACGGCAGGAAGATCCGCAAGGGCGCGGCCGGTTCGGTCATCGCCTGGGTCAAGGAGCAGGGCGGCGAAGTCGCCGAAGACGCTCAGGTGCTGACCGACCGCATCTCCGAGGCAGGCGGTACCCCGCTGCTGGTCGCGGCTGAGGACGAGCAGGGCGCCCGGATCCTGGGCGTCATCCATCTCAAGGACGTCGTCAAGGAGGGCATGCGGGAGCGGTTCGACGAGCTTCGCCGCATGGGCATCAAGACCGTCATGATCACGGGTGACAACCCGCTGACCGCCAAGGCGATCGCCCAGGAGGCGGGCGTCGACGACTTCCTCGCGGAGGCCACTCCCGAGGACAAGATGGCCCTCATCAAGCGGGAGCAGGCGGGCGGCAAGCTGGTCGCGATGACCGGTGACGGCACCAACGACGCCCCGGCGCTGGCGCAGGCGGACGTCGGCGTGGCGATGAACACGGGTACGTCGGCCGCCAAGGAGGCCGGCAACATGGTCGACCTCGACTCCAACCCGACCAAGCTCATCGAGATCGTCAAGATCGGCAAGCAACTCCTCATCACCCGGGGCGCGTTGACCACGTTCTCCATCACCAACGACGTCGCGAAGTACTTCGCGATCCTCCCGGCGATGTTCGCGGGCTCGTACCCGGGCCTGGAGTCCCTGAACGTCATGGGCCTGCACAGCCCGACCTCGGCCATCACCTCCGCGATCATCTTCAACGCGTTGATCATCGTCGCACTGATCCCACTGGCCCTGCGCGGCGTGCGCTACACCCCGTCCTCCGCACACGACCTGCTGCGCCGCAACCTGCTCGTCTACGGCCTCGGCGGCCTCTTGCTGCCCTTCGTGGGCATCAAGCTGATCGACCTGCTGGTCTCGGGGGTACCCGGCCTTGGCTGAGCCACGCCCGTCCGTCTGGCTCACCCGTCAAGGCCCCGTATGCACACGTCAGAGCCCCGTCAGAGAACGGGGTTTCGGCTTGCCCGGGATGTGCGGCACGGCTTCCATGGAACCTGTGAACAGCGCCTGGCTTCTCTTCGACCGGCCGCCGAGTCCCGCTCGGCCGTCGTGTCATGTGCCGCGCTGACCGGAAGCGCCCGCGTCCCGCCGACGCGCTTTCCGTGACCCGAGGGGCGCCGTGATCGGCGCCTGCGCCCCTCGCCCTCCCTTCGCCCCCGCACGCCCACCGCCCCTCACCGGGCGGTACCGACGTGCCCGCAACCCCGGATTGGATCATGCCCAACTCCACCCTTTCGTCCCGCACCGTCCTGGTCACCGGCGCCACCTCCGGCATCGGCTACGAGACCGCCCGGCAGCTCGCCGAGCGCGGCGCCACCGTGCTGCTGCACGGCCGTACCGCCGAGGAGACCCGGGCCGCTGCCGACCGCCTCATCGCCACGGCTGGAGTCGGCGCCCGCCAACCGGCTCTCTACTCGGCCGACTTCGCCCACCTGGAAGAAGTCGAGACCCTCGCCCGCACGGTCGTCGCCGAACACCCGCACCTGGACGTCCTGGTCAACAACGCGGGCGTGGCCGCCCCCGAGCGGCACACCGTCACCGCCGACGGCAACGAGATCGCCTTCCAGGTCAACTTCCTCGCCCATTACCTGCTGACGTGCCTGCTGGAGCCGGCCCTGACCAACGACCCGGGCGGCCGGGTCGTGAACGTCTCCTCGTCCCTGCACCGCACGGCATCCATCCAGTGGGCCGACCCCAACCGCGCCCGCCGTTACTCCCGCCTCGCCGCCTACGCCCAGTCCCAGCTGGCCCTGACAGTGTTCGCAGCCGACCCTCGCGTCACCGCGGTCTCCGTGCACCCGGGTGCCTGCGACACCGCGCTGCTGCCGCTGTACGCCCACGAGGGCCTCTCGCCCGCCGAGGGCGCGGCGCACGTGGTACGGCTGTGCGACCCGGCGGTCGAAATCGTCAACGGCGCCTACTACGACCGCGCCGAGCGCGTCGGGCCGGCCCCGGCCGCGACCGAGGAGCGGACGGTCAAGCGCCTCACCAAGCTGGCGGACCTGCTGGTCGGCCGCACCGCTTGAAGCATCGTCCAGAACAGAGGAGTTGACGTACGTGTCGAAGCGCGCCCGCAAGAAGAAGACCCGCCGCAAGAAGAAGGCCAACCACGGCAACAAGGCCGGCCAGAGCTGACCGACCACGTCGATGGACGCCGTCGATCGCACGGGCGGGTGACGAGGAGCGGGAAAGCGCCCCGTCGCCCGCCCGATCCACCCGCTACCCCAACCCCCACGAGGCACCGATGATCGAGATCTCACCGCCGGACCCCCGGGCGCTCGCGCGCTGGTTCCCCACCGGATTCCCCGGCCCCGCCACGATCGGCGAGCACGTGCTGGCCACGGGCATCGGCCGCTGGTGGGCCGAAGAACCGTCCAGCCGCGCACGGTCGCCGTATCCTGCGCCGGCCACGTCGTGCTGCGCGGCAGCCCGGAGGAGCTCATGCCGGGTCTCCTCGCGCCTCTGGCCGGCAACCGCGTCGAGGATCCGGCCCGGTTCCTGCCCGCCCTCGGCGTCGCCTTCGACCGGCTCACCCCGTGGGAGCGCATGATCTGGACGCTCCAGGCCACGCCTCAGCCCGCCACCGTCCCGCACGCGGTGACCGTACGGCACCTGGAACCCGCGGACGCCGACGCCGTGCATGCCCTTGGCCCGGACGCGTCCTGGCTCTCGGCCAGCTGGGGCGGACCGCGCGGCCTCGCCGCCTCCGGACACGCCTGGGCCGCGGTGGGCCGCACCGGTCGCATCCTCGCGGTGGCCTGCACCTACTTCCGCGGCACCGGCTACGAGGACGTGGCCGTCTACACCGTCCCCGACCGCAGACGCCACCACCTCGCCCTCTTCTGCGTCACCTCCCTTTGCGCGGACATCGCCTGCCGTGGCCACACGCCCAGCTGGAACTGTTCGATCCACAACCGCGCCAGCCGCCTCCTGGCCTGGAACGCCGGTTTCCGCCTGGTTCGCGAATACGTCCACTACGCGGTCGGAAGCCCCGTGTCACACGATCGGCTCAGCGCCTAGCGACCGCCCCGGAAGAGGGAGAAGCCAGTGCCCAGGAAGCCCCCGCTCCTCACTCTTCCGATCCTCGGAGGGAGCCACGAGCTCACGATCACCCGGCTGAAGCGCGGGGAGAACTCCTTCACGCTCCACTACTGGATCACCCCACCGTTGCCGGAGTCGGGTAGCGAGTCCCTTGTACTCCCGGTCCTGGAGGCTCTGGACGACCTCGGCAACGAATACCACGACCGCGGCGGCGCCTACGGCACCCATCCGGACGGCACCTACACCGACGGCAGCCTCACCATGCAGCCGTCTCTGCATCGGGACGCGAGCAGCCTGCGGATCCACATCACCTGGCTGAGGGGCGGCGCGGAATCGTCGTACGACATGACGCTGGATGTCCGGTTCTGACGGCGCACATCACGCGGCGCGCTCGACCTTAACGCGGCCTTGACGCGTTCGGCGGACATATCCGTGGGTCCGTGCGTCACCCCTTGCTTACGCTGGCCGGAACCCCACGCTGAGCCGCACACCGGGAGAGCACGCCGATGGCCACCACCACCGAACACCCGCCGCCGAGCCGACTGCGGACGTGGATGCTGGAGGGCCTGTCCGACATGGGCAAGCACGGTGCCCACGCCGGCCCGCAGGCCGAGCCGGCGCCTTCGCACAAGGGCCAGCGCTGGTACCGCGTGATGTGCCTGACCGGCGTCGACTACTTCTCCACCCTCGGCTACCAGCCCGGCATCGCGGCCCTCGCGGCCGGCCTGCTCTCCCCGATCGCCACCCTCGTCCTCGTCATAGTCACCCTGGCCGGCGCCCTCCCGGTATACCGTCGAGTGGCCGAGGAGAGTCCCCACGGCGAGGGCTCCATCGCGATGCTGGAGCGGCTGCTGTCCTTCTGGAAGGGCAAACTGTTCGTACTGACCCTGCTCGGCTTCGCCGCCACCGACTTCCTCATCACCATCACCCTGTCGGCCGCCGACGCCTCCACCCACCTGGTGGAGAACCCGCACCTGACGAGCACGCTGCACGGCCAGCAGATGCTCATCACGTTGATCCTCGTCGCCCTGCTGGGCGCGGTGTTCCTCAAGGGCTTCCTGGAGGCGATCGGCGTCGCGGTGGCCCTGGTGGTGGTCTATCTCGGTCTGAACGCAGTGGTCGTGGTGGTCGGCATGTGGCACGTCCTCACTGCGGGCCACGTGGTTACCGACTGGACCAGCGCCCTGACCACCGAGCACGGCAACGTCCTGGCCATGATCGGTGTGTCTCTGCTGGTGTTCCCGAAGCTCGCCCTGGGCCTGTCCGGCTTCGAGACCGGCGTCGCCGTCATGCCCCACGTCCAGGGAGACACAGACGACACCGAGGAGAAGCCGAAGGGCCGGATCCGGGACACCAAGAAGCTGCTGACGGCCGCAGCGCTCATCATGAGCGTGTTCCTGATCGCCACGAGCTTCATCACGACGGTGCTCATACCGGAGAACGAGTTCAAGTCCGGCGGCAAGGCCAACGGCCGCGCGCTGGCGTATCTGGCGCACGAGTACCTGGGCAATGTCTTCGGCACGGTCTACGACCTTTCGACCATCGCTATCCTGTGGTTTGCTGGCGCCTCTGCCATGGCCGGCCTGCTCAACCTCATGCCGCGCTACCTGCCCCGCTACGGCATGGCCCCGCACTGGGCCCGCGCCGTGCGCCCGATGGTGATCGTCTTCACGCTGGTCGCCTTCCTGGTCACCTGGATCTTCGACGCCGACGTGGACGCGCAGGGCGGCGCCTACGCCACCGGCGTGCTGGTCCTGATGTCCTCCGCGGCGATCGCGGTGACCATCGCCTCCCGTAGGGCCGGGCAGCGCGGCTGGACCATCGGCTTCGCAACCGTGTCCGCGGTCCTGCTCTACGTGACCGCTGCCAACGTCGTCGAGCGCCCGGACGGTGTGAAAATCGGCGCCTGCTTCATCGTCGGCATCATGCTGGTCTCTCTGCTGTCCCGGCTGGCCCGCGCCTTCGAGCTGCGTGTGACCAGCGTGACGCTCGATCCGATGGCGGAACGATTCGTCCGTGACATCGCCAGCCGAAAGATCCGCTTCATCGCCAACGAGCCCGGCCGACGGGACAAGGCCCAGTACCTCGACAAGATCGAGCAGATCCGGGCCGACAACGACCTGCCCGAACAGGAGGACTTCGTCTTCGTCGAGGTCACGGTCACCGACCCCTCCGAGTTCGAGGCGGGCCTGACGGTACGCGGCGAGGTCCTGCACAACCGCTACCGCGTCCTGACGTTGGAGTCCTCCTCCATCCCCAACGCCCTGGCAGCCCTGCTCCTCCATGTCCGCGACAGCACCCGCTGCACCCCCCACATCTACTTCGAGTGGACCGAGGGCAACCCGTTCGCCAACTTCCTGCGCTTCTTCCTCTTTGGGCAGGGCGAGGTCGCCCCGGTCACCCGTGAGGTCCTGCGCGAGGCCGAACCGGACCGGGCCAGGCGCCCGCGCGTCCACACCGGCTGAGGACTCGGGCGACCGCGTCAGGATCCCGTCAAGATTCTCCCGTGCGGCGTTAGGACTCCGTAAGCAGCAGCCGCCGGACCCCGTACGGCCGCCTAGCGTCAACGTCATGCGACGGAGCGGATCGACGGGCCCGGCCGGCGACCGCCACTGGCGCGGCAGCGCCCGGCTCGCGGTGAGCTGCACCCTGCTCTTCTGCGCCATGAGCTTCCTGGTCGACTGGGACGCGGGCAGCCTGACGCCCCTCCGCGCCCTGCTCTGGGTCACCCTGTCGGCCGCGGTAGGCGCCGTCCTGCTCCCACAGCGGGTGAGTGCGGGCCGCGGCTGGCTAGCGGTACGCACCCCTTGGCGCCGACGCGTGGTCCGCACGGACGCGCTTGCGGCCGTACGACAGTACGACGGTGTCTCCTCCCACCTGGTCCTGCGGGACGTCTACGGCCACCGCCTGGAACTCGATCCCCGGATCCTCGCCGCCAACCCCCTGCTCTGGCACGAAGTCGACACGGGCGTCCGCCGTTCTCTGGAGCGGGGCACGCTGCGCCACGGAGCGGACGTCCTCGACCGGTTGGGGCACCAGATCGACGAGGAGACCGCGGAGGCGGTTCTCCGGGCTTCCGGCCTTTCCTGACCTGACAGATGCGGAAACGCCATGACCTCTTGAGTCTGTCTGAGGTGACAGAAACGAGGGGCGGATGGCGGCTCCCTGGCCGGGGACAGAATCGGACTGAACACTCCGATCCGGCGAGGGCGCGTGACAGATCCAGGTGCCCACGCGACCGCCTACTCAGCACTCGGCCGCCGCTACGCCACCCGACTCAACGGCCATCGCCAGCCGGCTTGGAAGACTGTCAAGCCCTCGGCATCACCCGGACACAAGCCAGGTGCCCCGCGACCATTCCGAAGTCCTGCTGCCACAAAGGGCGCTACCTAGTGTGACCGTGCAGTCCCATCGCCTTCACTCATTGCGCATTTCACTTGGACAACCGACCGCAGCCCGTTGCGCACAGGCGCGGAAACTGCAACGTCAGAGCTTTCACACTGCGCATGAAGCGGCGCACCCTACACCGGCCGCTCGAGGGCGGCACCGCCCGACCGGGCCCGAACGCCGCACCCGCGCCACCGGTCCGCAGGCGGGCAGCGGCCGGGCACGGCCTGGGACTCCCGGCGGCGGACGCCGGGGCAGGCCACGTCGGATCTGGGCGACGCCGGGAAGACCCGGCACGGTTCCGCGGGGCCGGGCAGGGGCGAGCGCTCCCGGCTTCCGGCGGTGCGGCGCGCCGCGTGGGGCCGTGGCGGGGACGACTACTCCCAGGCCAGGGCCCGTGGCGTTGCGCGGTGCCGATCCGGGGTGGAAGGCTGGATAGCGGCACCGGTTCGGGGGACGCCCGGGAACCGTCCGGTTCGAAACGGGTGAAAGCCGTGCCGCGCGCGCCGGCGGCCCGCCGCCGATCGCGGTGAGAACGGGCCGTCCCCGTCACCTGGAGGTACCCGTGGACAGCGCCGACGGATGGGGAGATGACGTCTACCAGCCCGATGGATCCGAGATCCGGGAGGACTCCGGGCTGCTCGACGCCGAGGACACGCTGGTCGACGACGGTGTCGGCGATCCCCTCGACCGGGGCTGGTCCCCTCCCGAGAGGCCCTGGGCGGTCGAGCACACCGGCGTGACCGCGGCGGAGCGGCACCAGGGCGAGACCCTGGACCAGCGCCTCGCCGAGGAGCTGCCCGATCTCGGCGTGCCCGACGACGACGGCATCGGCGACTGCCAGGGCACCGACGGCGAAGCCCTGGACAACGAGGTCGGCGCCCTCCGCTCCGGCCGCCTCGTGGCACCCGACGAGGGCGCCCACGAGGACGAGGAGAGTGCCCTGGTCGCCACGGACGTCGGCATAGACGGCGCGGCCGCCTCCGCCGAGGAGGCCGCGATGCACATCGTGGACGAGGGCACCATCTACGGCTGACCCCGGCGTCCCGCGCCCACCGGCCAGACCGCGCGAGGAGCATCGATGCAGCAGGACAAGCAGCCCGACTACCGCCCCGTCGTCTTCCGGGACCGCTCCGCCGGATACGCGTTCCTGACCCGGTCCACCGCGACCAGCGAGCAGACCATCGAGTGGGACGACGGCGAGACGTACCCCGTGGTCGACGTCGAGATCTCCTCGGAGAGCCACCCCTTCTACACCGGCAAGGCCCGCACGGTCGACTCGGAGGGCCGTGTCGCACGCTTCGAGCGGCGGTACGGCGAAGCCGGGCAGGGCTCCGGCACGGGCGGCAAAACGGCCTGACCCCGGCCCGGCCGTCAGATCACGTTGAGGGCGGCGGCGCAGCCCACTCCCCCGAGCAGCATGAACGCCGGCATCAGCACCTTCAGCTCGACCCAGCTGCCCGCCCGGAACCGCATGGGCTTCGGCGGCCCCACCGGGTACCAGCGCTTGCGGCCCACCGGGATCGGCCACAGGATCGGGCAGCCGGAGACGGTCAGCGCGTCCCCGATGTCGTGCACCAGCGCCCCCAGCACGACCGGCAGCCCCAGCCACAGGTACTCCTGGCCCGGCGCGGTGAACAGCCAGTCCGAGCCGTTGCCCGGCTTGTCCAGGATGCCCGCGAGGATCCAGGCGCTGGTAGCCGCCAGCAGCCAGACCAGGACGTCGGCGCTGGAGCCGCGGGTCGCCCGCCACAGCAGGCCCTCGATCGCCAGCACCATGTGCGCGAACAGGATCGCCAGCACCGCCCAGCGGCCCCCGGTGATCGCCGCGGCGGAGCAGCCCGCGCCGATCAGCACCGCCCACAGCCACGTGTGCGTCAGCGTGCGGTGCCCCCCGGAGCGGCGCGGGTCGCCCTGCTTCTTCGTGGCCTTGTAGACGGCGTACGACAGCTTGTCGACGATCTCGCAGAGCCAGTGCGACAGCGGGCCGAAGGCGCGCGAGATGGTCGCCGCCTTGTGGTCGAGGTCGGGGGCGAGCGCGGCGCCGGCGCAGATCAGGGCCCCGACCAGGACGACCGGCCAGGGCATGGGGTGCCCGGCAGCGGCGGCGGCCGCTCCGACGCCGAGCCAGGCGGCGGCTCCCGACAGTGAGTGTGCTGGTCCCATCATGGCCGTTCCCCGCCCTATTCCTCGTGTGCCGCTGTCCAGTTGACCGGGTGCGTTGACGCTCCGTCGGCGCCACAGCGTAGCTGCCGTGATCATCGCATCCGCAGCCGATTCCCCCATCGGCCGATGGGCCAGGCAAGATGGGGGCGTGACCCTCATCGATCAGCTGCCGCGGACCGCCGACCCCGATGCCCTGTACGAAGCCTTCGAGGCGTGGTCCCAGGAACGCGGTCTCACGCTCTACCCCCATCAGGAGGAGGCGCTGATCGAGGTGGTCTCCGGCGCGAACGTGATCGTGTCGACGCCCACCGGCTCCGGCAAGAGCATGGTCGCCGCGGGTGCCCACTTCGCCGCCCTGGCCCGGGACGAGGTCACCTTCTACACGGCCCCGATCAAGGCGCTCGTCTCGGAGAAGTTCTTCGAGCTCTGCAAGATCTTCGGCACCGAGAACGTCGGCATGCTGACCGGCGACGCGTCCGTGAACGCCGACGCGCCCGTCATCTGCTGCACCGCCGAGGTGCTCGCCTCCATCGCGCTGCGCGACGGGAAGGACGCGGACGTCGGCCAGGTCGTCATGGACGAGTTCCACTTCTACGCGGAGGGCGACCGCGGCTGGGCCTGGCAGATCCCCCTGCTCGAACTGCCGCAGGCGCAGTTCGTCCTGATGTCGGCCACGCTCGGCGACGTCTCCTTCTTCGAGGAGGACCTCACCCGCCGCACGGGTCGTCCCACCTCGGTGGTCCGCTCCGCGACCCGCCCGGTGCCGCTCTCCTACGAGTACAAGCTCACTCCCCTCACGGAGACGCTCACCGACCTGCTGGAGACCAGGCAGGCGCCGGTGTACATCGTCCACTTCACCCAGGCGCAGGCCGTGGAGCGGGCGCAGGCGCTGATGAGCATCAACATGTGCTCGCGCGAGGAGAAGGACCAGATCGCCGAGCTGATCGGCAACTTCCGCTTCACCACCAAGTTCGGCCGCAACCTGTCCCGTTACGTCCGCCATGGCATCGGCGTCCACCACGCCGGCATGCTCCCCAAGTACCGGCGTCTGGTGGAGAAGCTCGCGCAGGCCGGTCTGCTGAAGGTCATCTGCGGCACCGACACCCTCGGTGTGGGGGTCAACGTCCCCATCCGGACCGTGCTGTTCACCGCGCTGACCAAGTACGACGGCAACCGCGTACGCACTCTGCGCGCCCGTGAGTTCCACCAGATCGCGGGCCGGGCCGGTCGGGCCGGTTTCGACACGGCCGGGCTCGTCGTCGCGCAGGCGCCCGAGCACGTCATCGAGAACGAGAAGGCGCTCGCGAAGGCCGGCGACGATCCCAAGAAGCGCCGCAAGGTCGTCCGCAAGAAGGCGCCCGAGGGTTTCGTCGGCTGGACGGAGAACACCTTCGAGAAGCTGATCGCCTCCGAGCCGGAGCCGCTGACCTCGCGCTTCCGTGTGACGCACACGATGCTGCTGTCGGTGATCGCCCGGCCCGGAAACGCCTTCGAGGCGATGCGGCGCCTCCTGGAGGACAACCACGAGCCGCGCAAGCAGCAGCTCCGGCACATCCGGCGCGCGATCGCCATCTACCGCTCCCTGCTGGACGGCGGCATCGTCGAGAAGCTCGACGTGCCGGACGCCGAGGGCCGCATCGTCCGTCTCACGGTCGACCTGCAGCAGGACTTCGCGCTCAACCAGCCGCTGTCCACGTTCGCACTCGCCGCGTTCGAACTGCTGGACCCGGAGTCGCCGTCCTACGCCCTGGACATGGTGTCCGTCGTGGAGTCCACGCTGGACGACCCGCGGCAGATCCTGGTCGCCCAGCAGAACAAGGCGCGAGGCGAGGCCGTGGCCGCGATGAAGGCGGACGGCGTCGAGTACGAGGAGCGCATGGAGCGCCTCCAGGACGTCACGTACCCGAAGCCGCTGGAGGAGCTGCTCTTCCACGCGTACAACACCTACCGCAAGAGCCACCCCTGGGTCGGCGACCATCCGCTGTCGCCGAAGTCCGTCATCCGGGACATGTACGAACGGGCCCTGTCCTTCACGGAGCTGGTGTCCTTCTACGAGCTGGCCCGCATCGAGGGCATCGTGCTGCGCTACCTGGCCAGTGCCTACAAGACCCTGGACCACACCGTCCCGGACGACATCAAGTCGGAGGACCTCCAGGATCTGATCGAGTGGCTCGGCGAGATGGTGCGCCAGGTCGACTCCAGCCTGCTGGACGAGTGGGAGCAGCTGGCCAACCCGGAGGAGATGACCGCCGAGGAGGCCCAGGAGAAGGCCGACGAGGTGAAGCCGGTGACCACCAACGCGCGCGCCTTCCGTGTGCTCGTCCGCAACGCGATGTTCCGGCGCGTCGAGCTCGCCGCCCTCGACCAGGTCGACGAACTGGGCGAGCTGGACGCCGAGTCCGGCTGGGACGCGCAGGCCTGGGGCGAGGCGATGGACAAGTACTGGGACGAGTACGAGGACCTGGGCACCGGCCCCGACGCCCGCGGCCCCAAGCTGCTCGTGATCCAGGAGGAGCCGCAGAACGGCCTGTGGCGAGTCCGTCAGATCTTCGACGACCCGAACGACGACCACGACTGGGGCATCAGCGCGGAGGTCGACCTCGCGGCCTCCGACGCGGAGGGCCGTGCCGTTGTCCGCGTGACCGACGTCGGCCAGCTGTGACCACAGGAGAATCCCAGACATGACGAACCCGGCCGAGAGACTCGTCGACCTGCTCGACCTGGAGCAGATAGAGGTCAACATCTTCCGTGGCCGCAGCCCCCAGGAGTCCCTCCAGCGGGTCTTCGGCGGACAGGTTGCGGGACAGGCGCTGGTCGCCGCGGGGCGCACCACGGACGGCGAGCGCCCGGTGCACTCGCTGCACGCGTACTTCCTGCGCCCGGGCCGGCCGGGCGTGCCGATCGTGTACCAGGTGGAGCGGGTCCGGGACGGGCGGTCGTTCACGACCCGCCGGGTCACCGCGGTGCAGCAGGGCCGCACGATCTTCAATCTGACCGCCTCCTTTCACATGCCTGAGCAAGGACCTTTCGAGCACCAGCTGCCGCCGGCCCGCGAGGTGCCCGACCCGGAGTCCCTGCCGACGGTCACCGACGAGATCCGGAAGCATCTGGGCGCTCTGCCCGAGCAGTTGGAGCGGATGGCGCGCCGTCAGCCCTTCGACATCCGCTACGTCGACCGGCTGCGGTGGAACTCCGGCGAGATCAAGGACGCCGAGCCGCGCAGCGCGGTGTGGATGCGTGCGGTCGGACCGCTGGGCGACGACCCTCTGGTGCACACCTGCGCGCTCACCTACGCCAGCGACATGACCCTCCTGGACGCGGTGCGCATTCCCATCGAACCCCTGTGGGGCCCGCGGAACTTCGACATGGCCTCGCTGGACCACGCCATGTGGTTCCATCGGCCGTTCCGCGCGGACGAGTGGTTCCTGTACGACCAGGAGTCCCCGATCGCGACGGGCGGCCGCGGTCTGGCTCGCGGGCGCATCTACGACCTGGAGGGGCGCCTGCTCGTTTCGGTGGTCCAGGAAGGTCTGTTCCGGGCGCTGTAGCGGATGCGGACGCCCGCGTCGGCAAGGGCCTCAGTCGGTCGCGGGCCGGTGGCTTCTGCCGCGCAGCCGGCCCAGCAGTCCGCGGGGCCGGACCGTTGCCTCGGCTGCGGACCGGGCCGGCGGCGGGACGTGCGGGGGTGCGGGGCGCGGGGCGGGGCCTGAAGCGGGACGTGGCGCCGGGCGGTGTGCGCGCGCCTCCTCCATGCCTCGGGCCAGGTCGTTCCTCAGCCAGCCGATCTCGTCCAGGTCGTCCGCCGTCATGATCTTCTCGGCGAGGCGCGCGGAGGGAGTTGCCGGTGCCCCGTGGGCGGGCGGTGCCGGGCGGAACCGGTTCAGATGGGAGCGCTCGTACGGGTCCCTGACCACGTCCGCGATGTGAACGGGGTCGAGGAAGGCGGCGACGGCTCCGGCGCGCTCCCACGGATTCTCCGCCTGTCGCAGCAGAAATCCGAGATGACGTCCGCGCCAGTTGCGGGCGCGCAGGTCCAGGCCGGTCGCCAGCTGACCGCGCAGCACCTCGGGCGTCCGGCCGGTCAGCAGGGACACGTGCTTCTCGTCGGCCGCGAACTGCCGCAGTTCCTCCGCCAGGTAGAGCCAGACCACGGCCCGGTAGCGGTTCAGGTAGAACTTCACGGGCACCACCAGTCCCAGGCGCGCGAGGCGGGTGAACCTGGTCACCGGCACGTTCATGATGTGCGCGCCTTCCGTGGTGCCCACGGCTCGGGCGCTCTCGCGTAGCGCCTCGGGAAAGCCCTCCTGCGCGCGCAGCCGGTCGATCTCGGCGCGCTCGACCCGGCGGCCGCCGCCCCCGCCCTCGTCGGGCACGGTCCGGATCCGGCCGAGGTGTACGGCAAGGTCGAACTCTCCCCGCCTGAGGTTCAGTTCGCGCGCGGCGCGGCTCGGCGTGCAGGAGAGGGGAAGGGGTCGCGTGATGGTGGTGCCCGGCATGGTCGTACTCCCCCGTGGAGACGGTGGCTCGCGCCGTGTGCGTTCGCCGTGAAAAAACCGTAGCCGGTCCGGCGGATCGCGTGGCGAGCCTGTGGATAACTCCAAGGGGAGAGACGCATGGGCAGATCAGAGGTCTGCCGCGGAAGAGCGCTCGGGATGTCGGGCGTCCACGCTGAGGTGTTCGCCGACCCGGTTGACGAGCAGGGTCATCTCGTAGGCGATCTGGCCGATGTCGGCTTCCGCCCCGCTGAGCACGCACAGACAGCTGCCGCTGCCGGCCGCGGTGACGAACAGGACGGCGTCGTCGTACTCGATCATCGTCTGACGCACCCGGCCCGCGCCGAAGTGGCGTCCCGAGCCTTTGGCCAGGCTGTGCAGTCCGGAGGCTATGGCGGCGAGATGCTCCGCGTCCTCGCGGCGAAGGCCCGTACTCGCTCCCGTCACCAGCCCGTCGTTCGACAGGACCAGCGCGTGCCGTACGTGTTCCACGCGCTCCGTCAGGTCGTCGAGAAGCCAGCCGAGTCCCTGGTTCTGCGCCATGCTCCTTCTCCCCGTGTGATGTCTCCCCCTGGCCGGAGGATTGCTCCGCCAGCCTTCCCCACGACCGTCGTCCGGGCAAGGAGAATGGTGGGCATGGCACAGAAGATGACCGACGAGGAATGGCGGGCGTTCGTGTCGGCCGGCACCCGCACCGGCAAGCTGTCGACCGTTCGGGCAGACGGGAGCCCCCACGTGGCGCCGGTCTGGTTCCTGCTGGACGGGGACGAGGTGGTCTTCAATACCGGCAAGGACACCGTGAAAGGGCGCAATCTGACCCGTGACGGGCGCGTCGCCCTGTGCGTGGACGACGACCGGCCACCGTTCCACTTCGTGGTCCTCAACGGCCGCGCCCGGCTGTCGGAGGACCTCGAAGAGCTTCGGCACTGGGCGACGCGGATCGCGGCCAGGTACATGGGCGAGGACCGCGCGGAGGAGTTCGGCGCCCGCAATGGCGTTCCGGGCGAGCTCGTGGTCCGCGTGACCATCGACCAGGTGGTGGCCCTCAAGGACCTGACGGGCTGTAGG